>JAOPZQ010000330.1 GCA_025964075.1 Solirubrobacterales bacterium
CACGACCACCGAGGGGAGATTATGAATCCAGCCTCGTTCGACCGCGTGACCTCGTGACCGCCGAGTCGCTCGTCCTAGCCGCACTCAAGCGCTACGGACTCCGCGCGCGGCGGCTGCGGCCGCTCGCGGCCCAGGTGGTCCGGGTCGACACCGAGGACGGGCAGACGTTCGTGCTGCGGTCACGGCCACGCTCTGACCGCGTCTTTGGCGACATCCCGCTCGAGCTCGCGTGGACGGCCGCGTTGCGACGAGATACCGACATTCAGCCTCCCGAGCCGGATCCCGGTCTTGATGGCACGCTGGTCCAGGAGGTCGCCGGTCCCCAGGCACTTGAGCTGTACGACTGCATGCTTTTCCGCTGGATTCCGGGAACTGAGCTGGCCAATCGGCTGACTCCGGAGAACGTCCGTCGGCTGGGGGTGTTGTCGGCGCGACTGCACGAGCACGCCGCGACGTTCCGCCCGCCGGTTGAGCTACCGGTTCGGACGCTCGACCCGTTGTTCGGGCGCGGGGAGCGCGAGGTGCTCTTCAGCCACGAGCACCCGCGGTTTCTACCCCCGCCACGGCAGGCGGTGTTCCAGAGCGTCGCCGACCGTTTCCAGCGTACCGTCGACGCGCTCTACGCTGATGCGGCGGGCCGGCGGGTGATCCACGCCGACCTCCATCACGAAAACGTCAAAATCTATCGGGGCCGGCTCCGTCCGCTCGACTTCTACGAGGTGATCTGGGGCTACCCGGTCCAGGACATCGCACTGTCCCTCTACGATCTGCGATTCTTCGCCGACTCGCGTCCGCATGGTTACGCCGCCCTCCGCGACGCCTTCGCGCTCGGCTACGGCTCGCGTCTTCCCTGGCCCGAGGAGCACGCCGGCCAGATCGACACGCTCGTCGCCGGACGCCGGCTTCGCCAGGCCAACTGGGTGCTCCTGCACGAGACGGCCCCGTTCGCTGACAAGGCCGTGGTTCCCGATCCGGCGCTGATCGTGCCGTTCTTCGAGCGGCTCGAAGCCGAGTTCCGCACCCTGCTCGACGCCCCGTAACGCTTTAGCGGTACGCCGCCGCCTGGATCCCATACAGCTCGGAGTACGGCCCGCCTTTGGACCGGAGATCGTCGTGGGTCCCAACCTCGACGACGCGGGAGCCGTCGAGGACGACAATCAGGTCGGCCATGCGCACCGTGCTGAAGCGATGCGAGACGAGGATGGTGATACGGCCGTCGGCGATGCCGTCGGGCGCCAGGCCATTGCCTCCGCGTGCGGCCGCGGCGTAGCGCTCGAAGAGGGCGTGCTCGGTCTCGGCGTCGAGCGCGGCGGTTGGCTCGTCGAGGACGAGCAGCAGCGGGCGATCGCGCATGAAGCCGCGCGCCAGCGCGAGCTTTTGCCACTGCCCGAAGGACATGTCGACGCCGTCGGGCCAGGTGGGGCCGAGCTGGGTTTCCAACCCCGCGGTCAGTCGGGCCACGACGTCGTCGGCGCCAGCGCGATTCACCGCGCTGACAACGGCAGGCTCGTCGTCCAGTCGAGGCACATCGCCAAGTCCCACGGTATGGCGGGCGCGGAACTCGAAGCGAAAGAAATCCTGAAACGCGCCGGCGATGCGCTTGCGCCACTCGTCGGCAGCGATCCGCGCCAACGGCTGGTCGTCGACGTAGATCGTGCCCGACGTAGGCTCGTAGAACTTGCCGAGCAGCTTGACGAGAGTGCTCTTGCCGGCGCCGTTCTCGCCGACGATGGCGACGACCGCGCCCGCGGGTAGCTCGAGCGACACGTCCTCCAGCACCAGGCGCTTGGTGCCGGGGTAGGCGAAGGATACGCGCTCGAGGCGGATGCCCTGGCGCAGGCGCGAGGGCACGGGCAGGTCGGCTTGCGCGACCAGCGAAGCCGCGTAGTCTTCGAGCCAGGCCAGACGCTTCGAGCCGTCCATCCAGATTCCACGCAAGAAGCCGATCTCGCCGACGGTTGCCCCGATGTAGGCCGAGAGGCGCGAGCCGGCGGCGAGGACGAGCAGCACCGTGGCGGGCGGTGAGGCGAGGATCGACGTGACGAAGACGATGGCTCCAACGTAGGCGCCGCCGAACACGGCCCAGGCGATCGTGTGCCACACCGCGGAGCCCCAGCGGGTGGCGGCAACGGGGCCATACCAGCGCTCCCAGGCAACGCGGCGGTCGGCGACCAGACGCTCGCCGATGCCGGTAACCCGCACCTCTTTGCCGGGCGGGGCGGTGGTGGCGATCGTGAAGAGGTGGCGGGCGAGCCGATTTGCCTGAGCGCCGCGCTCCTGGGCCTGGCGCTCGACGGCCGGCCGCCAGGTCGAGGTCAGCACCGTGGGTAGCGCGAACACCGCGAGCAACACCAGCGCGGGGTGGATCGAGGCCAGAAGCACGACGGTGACGGCGAGTCGCAGGATCCAGCCGAAGGTGGAGAACAGCGACATGTACATGTGGTCGAGCACGAACACCTGGTCGCGTAGCATAGCCAGGCGATCGAGGTAGTCGGGGCGCTCCTGGTGGGCGATGGTCGCGACCGATGCCTGCAGCCGGGCGACGTGGGACTCGAGGGCAATCGTGACCTTGTCGCGGAAGCGGCGCTGGAGTCGGGTGCTGACCGTGCGGAGCAGCCAGGTTCCGGCGGCCGACACGCCGAGGGCGACCGCGGCGATCCGGACGAGCGAGCCGTCGTGCTGGAGCAGGCCGTCGGCGAGCAGCTTGAGCCACAACGCGAGCAGCGCGTCGGGCAGTGCCGCCACCAGCGAGAGAACGAACGCCCAGAACATGAGGGTAGGCTCGTGGCGATAGCCGAGCTTGCACAGCCGCCACATCGACGACAGCGCGGGCGGCATATCGTCGACCACCGCGGCCCCATTGCGGGCAGCGTCAGACGAGGACATCCTACGTCACTCCCTCTTCATCCTCGGCGCCGAAGCGCTGAGCCTGGAGATCGAACATCGTTCGGTAGCGGCCGCC
>JAOPZQ010000341.1 GCA_025964075.1 Solirubrobacterales bacterium
GCTGGCAGTGGAGGAGCTCACGATGGGCCGTGGGTGGCGCACGGCCGAGCGCAGGGGAGAGGATGTGACCGAGCGCATGCTGGCCGCGGCCAAGGCCGCCGCGCCCGCGCAGGAGCGTCCCTCTCCCGGCTCCGTCGCCCCCGGCATCGCCGACCCGCTCGCGCTCGGGGTGCAGCTCGCGTCTTTGCTCGGCAAGGATGCCGGGCGCCTGCTCGACGCGTGGCGTGCGGTCGTCGCGCGCAGCGCCGGCCTGAGTCCCAGCGAGAGCCTCGCGCTGGCCGAACGCGAGATCGCAGCCGGCGGCGGAGAGGACCACTGACTCGCCGCTAGACTTGGCTCTCGCAAAGCCGTGGTGGGCGTAGCTCAGTTGGTAGAGCTCCTGGTTGTGGTCCAGGCGGTCGGGGGTTCGAGTCCCCTCGCTCACCCCTCGAAGAAGCCCTGCAAAAGGACGGTTTTTGCGGGGCTGGCCCGCTCACACGTCAGTGTGCTGGGGTCCAATTGGGGTCCAATTTTGAGAAAAGCCGCTGGCGCATCCGGCCGCCGGCCGTATCGCGTCAGCTGCGGTCAATGCTCTCTATGCCGTGTCAAGTCGAGACGCAGTACTGCTGCGCAATAACGGGCGGCCGCCGTCCGCCCGACGCGGTAAATAGCATCGTTCGGAGGCGCACGACCAACCGGTTCAGCTAGATGGCCTCCTATTGGACGAACGAGTCCGTTCTCGCGCCCTCGGCCTCGTGGAGAACACCCGCCGCGGCCAGGCCAACGGCCTGCCGAACGCGTGGCAGCTCATGGCCGGCGCCAAGGAGCTCGACCGAACCATCGCACAGCGCTCCGGCGAATGCCCGAAGTTGGGGAGAGGGAAGACCTCACTGCTCACGCGGCGCTGCCGTCGAGGGCTTCGCGGACCTTGCGGTCGACGAACTCGCTGGCGACCTCGGCGCCGGTGTATGGCGTGAGCACGATGTAGCTCATCAGCGGCAGCAGGCCGGGCAGCTCGTCATTCCGGCCGTGGCGGATGACGTGGGAGGTGATCTCGTACATCGCCATCGCGATAGCTTCGCTCGCGACTCGCTGCTTGGTGTCGTCTTGCGTCTCTAGGTACACGTTGCCCTCTTGGAGGAAGAAAGTGAACGCCATGACCCGCTCGTCTACCCGTTCCACAAGCTCGGGTGAGATGGTGTGCGACTCGACCATCCCGAGGTGGGCAAACGTTGGGAAGTTGGGCATGAAGTCGGTGTATGCGCGGAGCGCCCGCCAGATCCGCTCCGGCCAGTCCGTGGAGGTGTAGAAGGCGCCGACGGCGAGCGCCATCAGGGTTTGGAACCCGGTCTCGTAGGCGGCCATGAACGCGTCCTGCTTGTCGCGGAAGTGCCGGTAGAACACCTCGCGTGCCAGGCCGGCCTCGGCGACGATGTCGGCGACCGTCGTCTCGGCGTAGCCCTGCTCGGCGGTCACCGCCGCCGTAGCGTGCAGGATCCGCTGACGCTGGTTCTCGGCGACCTGCTCCGCGGACAGCCGGGTGCGCCCGCGCGAGGGGCGCTGCGGTGGCGCGAGACCTGCCGCGTAGTCCGGTGGACCGGCACGGAGCCCGTCGGTAGGTGTCAGCGTCTGCCAGCGCGCCGAGCCGGACCGGCGGTAGGCCTCGATCCAGCCGACCAGCCCGACGTGAAGCGCCTCGAAGTTGCCGTCTGCTTCGCGCATGCGGCGCACGAGCAGCCTGAGGGTCGCGCCGACCAGCGCCTTCACGGGAACGTCAGGCACAGGCGCCTCGCCGGATGTCTGTTGATGCCGCTCGATGATCGACTCGATCTCGGCCACCAGTTGATCTCGCGCTTCGAGCGCACGGCGGGTCGACAGCTTCGCTTCGGCGGCGAGCAGCATGATCGTCCGGGGCCGCGCTTTGGCGAACTCGAATACGACGTCGACTGCCGCGCGCCAGACCTCGGACGGCTCGGCCGCATCGGCGCGACGCTCAAGCTCGCCGAGCAGGTCAGCCGCAACACCTTGGTAGGCCGCGAGTAAGCACTCCTCCTTGTCGTCGAACAGCGTGTAGAAGGTCGCCGTCGAAACACGCGCGCGCTTTGAGATCTGGCCGACGGTCGTCGTCCCATAGGCGCCGTCGCTGACGAGCTCTACGATGGCGTCTACGAGCCGTTCACGCCCGCTCGCGCCGGACGAGACCGAGGGATTCGGTTTGAGTCTGGGCGCTCTTCCACGCCTCGACGCTTCTGCATCCCTGCTGCTCATTTGCTGACCTCAGCGACGCGTCCGGCCGCGATCCGTTCGATCAGCTTCACCGCCTCGGCCGGGCCGGTGAACGGCGCGATCGCCACGTACGTCAGCCGCGGAAGCAGGCGCGGCAGCTCGCCGGCGCGTCCGTGAGCGATCTCGTGCCGGATCGTGTCGAACGTCGCACCCGCGATCGCCTCGGAGCAGAGGTGCGGCAGCTCGCGGGCCTCGGGACGGTAGCCGTAGCCCTCGGCGACGAAGAACGTGAAGTTGAGCGTCACGTCATCCATGCGCTGGATCGCTTCCGGCCCTGCGGCGTACGGCTCGACGAACCGGAGGTAGGCGACGAGTGGCTGCTGGGCGACGAACGTCGTTATCGAGTCGAGCACGTTCCACATCCGCTCGGGCCAGGTGTCGCCTTCGAAGAAGCGGATCGCGCCGACGGCGAGGTTCTCGTGCAGGTTGTGCTGCTGGGCGGCGCGGAACGCGTCGTGCTTGTCGGCGAAATGCTGGTAGAAGGCGTTGCGGGTGATCCGGGCGGCCGCGACGATGTCCGCGACCGTCATCTCGGCGTACCCCTTCTCGTACACCACCTCGGCGGTCGCGTACATGATCCGGTCGCGGTGGTTGCGGGCTACCACCGCGGCGCTCAGCCCGTGCCGTCCGCGGGGCAGCGGCCCGGGCATGGACGCCGAGGGCATTTGAGCCACCGCGTCGAGAGGGGGGGAGGCCGCGAGCATCGCGGCGGGGCTGGTGCTCCACCGCGGCCGGCCGGCGGGTGTCGCATATGACTGGATCCAGTTCTCGAGGTCCTCGAGCAGCAGGAGCATCTGGTCCGCGGACCCCGACCGCAGACGCCTTGAGACGA
>JAOPZQ010000355.1 GCA_025964075.1 Solirubrobacterales bacterium
CCGCAGAAGCGCTGCGTGGGCCCCGCGGCGGCGCCGCAGGCCGGGCACGCGCGGGCGAGCGGCTGACCGCAGTCGCCGCAGAACCGCTGTCCCTCGGCCGCCGTGGCTCCGCACGACGCGCACTGCATTGGCTGAATCTCCATAGGCGATGTGACCGTCAAGCGCGATCCTAGGCGCCAACGGTAGTCGTTGGGGTATCGCGTACTGCTCGTACGAGCGCCTGGATCCCGAGGAGGCTCGACGGGAGCCCATTTTCGTCGACGGTGGCCTCAGTGCGGACACGTAGTGAGCCCGGGGATCAATCCGGCGCTAACCCGCGGTCGCTTGTGCGCTCACGCTCCCGGAACCACCATCGCGCCGTCAGGGTCAACGCAACCTGGAGGACTCGATCATGCGCATCGGAGTCGCGGCGGTCTCGCTGCTCGCAGCAGCGGGGGTAACGGGGGCAACGGCGGCGATCGGGACTGCCGCCCCGACGGCGTCGAACAAGACCATCACGGTCAAGCTCGCCGGCAAGAACGAGGTGCCCAAGGGCGCTCCGAAGGGAAGCGCGACGGCGAAGATCCGTCTGCTCGGCAAGACGGGGAAGGTCTGCTGGACCTTCACCAAGATCACGGGATTCACGAAGCCGACGGCCGCGCACATCCACAAGGCCAAGACCGGGAAGGCCGGTCCGATCCTCGTCCCGTTCGGCGGGGCGTTCAAGCGAAGCGGATGCGTGTCGGCACCCGCCGCGACCATCGCCGCGATCCAGAAGTCGCCGAAGTCGTACTACGTGAACATCCACAACGCGAAGTACCCCGGGGGGGCCGTGCGAGGCCAGCTCTAGCGTCCCTCAGGCGCCAACACGCTCGCCGCCGGCCGTCCGCGACCGGTTTCGACAGCGCACCGGCCGGCAACGCTCGGATGGCGTGATCCGCTCGACGCTCAACGAGGTGATCGGCGTCGCCGGTGCGCGCACCGACACGCACCGCAAGCTGCGCGACCGGCTGACGTTCGTGCTGGTGGCCACCATCGGGGTCGACGCGGTGTGCGCCGTCCTCGCGTACCTGTTCGAGCGCAGCGCGAAGCAGACGGACGTCAAGACGATCGGCAGCGCGCTCTTCTGGACGTCCACCCAGCTGCTCACGGTCTCGTCGTCGGTCAAGAACCCGATCACGACGGGTGGGCGGGTGCTCGACGTCGTGATGGAGGCCTACGCGCTCATCGTCATCGCGACGCTGGCCGGCGCCCTGGGGACGTTCCTGCAGAAGCGCGGCGAGGAGGACGCCGACCGCGCGGCGGCGAGGGGGCGGTAGCGTGGGGCCATGCCCGAACCCGTTGACGTCCTCGAGCTCGGCGAGGCCGCGCGCAAGCGACTCGGCTTCCTCGTCGCCGCGCACGGCCTGACCGGCGTCCAGCGGCTGAACCGCCTGCTCGACGGCTCGCGCGGCGAGACGAGCGCCGAGCACAGTTGGCACCTCGCGCTCGCGGCCCTCGTGCTCGGCGACGACACCGAGCTCGACATGGCTCGCGTGCTCGGGATGCTGCTCGTACACGACGTCGTCGAGGTGGACGCGGGCGACGTCCCGATCTACGACGTCGAGGCGCGACTGGCGATCGTCGCGGACGAGGAGCGGGCCGCGGCGCGGCTGTTCGGCCTGCTGCCCGCGGGCACGAGCGAGACGCTCCACGAGCTGTGGCGGGAGTTCGAGGCGGCGGAGACGCCGGAGGCCCGGTTCGCCCGGGCGCTCGACCGGCTGCAGCCGATCCTCGTCCACTGGGCGGGGACCGGGGCGGCATGGGCCGAGCGGGGCACGACGGTCGCCGAGGAACGGGAGCTCGCGGCGCGCGTCGCCGAGCTGTGGCCGCCGTTCGGGCCGGTCGCGACGGCGCTCATCGACGACGCGCTCACCCGGGGCCTGTTGCGCGAGGGATGACGCCGGAGGAGCTGCGCGATCGCTGCCTCGGCTTCGTCGGCGCCGACGAGACGTTCCCGTTCGGCCCCGAGAACTCGGTGTTCAAGGTCGTGGGCAAGGTCTTCGCCCTCTCACGGCTCGACGGCGACCCGCTGCGCGTCAGCCTCAAGTGCGAGCCGGCGCTCGCGGAGCGGCTGCGCGCGAGCCATGCGGCGATCATCCCCGGCTACCACCTGAACAAGCGCCACTGGAACACCGTGATCCTCGACGGCTCGCTGGCGGACGACGTCGTCGGCGACCTGATCGAGGACTCCTACGACCTGGTGGTCAGCGGGCTGTCACGTAAGCGCCGCGCGGCGCTCGGGTGGCGCGGGGACGCCGCCGGCTGACGCTACTTCTTGCGCCGGCGGGCGATGGGGGAGACCTTCCGCGCGGCGTTCACCGCGAAGGCCTTCGGCTCGAGCTTCGCCACGATGGAGCGCAGCTCCTCACGCTCGCGAGGCTTGAGGTTCTTCGGCCGCCCCTTGGCCTTGCGCTCGAGCTCGACGAGGCGTCGGCGCTCGGCGGGCGTGAGCTTCTGCACGTGCTCGCGCAGGAGCAGCGCGATCTGGCCGATCGCGAGGAGGCGGACGACGGGTAGTCGCTTCAGGGGTCCGAGGGCCATAGCCTCACGATAGTGCCCGCCATCGCGCGTCGCGACGCGGGCGCCGCCGACGCGGCCGTCGGCCGCCGTCAACGCGTCGCCGGCGTGAACTCGATGTGGAGCTCCTTGAGCGCCAGCGCAGGCACATGATGGACCCCGTGGGGATCGTCCCGCCGTGCATCTCGACGTCGCGGGTGGTCTCGCGCAGCAGGCCCTGCACGGGACTCTCGACGCGGAGCCCTCCTCGACGAACGGCCCGCTTCTTCTCGGGGTAGGAAAAAGGGGTCTGACCCCTTTTTCCGGGGCTCAGGGGCCCTTGGTGCTCATGATCGCGTCGACGTCGTCGATGTCGAGCGCCGGGATCGGCAGCTCGCTCGCGGCGTCGCGCCGCACGCGGAGGCCGTCGAGCACGATGCCCACGTAGCGCCGGTAGACGTCCGGCGAGACGCACCGCGTGTAGTCGGCGACGCCGCTCAGCATGTGGCCGAGCATCGGCATGTCGCTGGCGCGGAGGTCGGGCCGGAGCTCGCCCGCCGCCTGCGCCCGCTCGACGATGGCGGTGACAAGCGGCAGGAGGCGGTCCCGGGCGCCCGCGACGCGCTGCTGACCGTGCGCGCTCGAGAGCAGGAGCTCCTTCAGCCCTTGGTCGGCCGCCTGCATCCCGATGAAGCCGTCCATCCAGAGAACGAGGCCGGCCCAGGGGTCCTCGTGACCGAGCGCCGCCTCCGCGACCGCGACGACCTCGGCGATCCGGTCCTCGAACAGCGCGTCGATGAGGCTCTCCTTGTCGGCGAAGCGCCGGTACACCGTGCCGACGCCGACGCCGGCGCGCCGCGCGATCTCGTCGAGCGTGACGTGGAGGCCCTCCTCCGCGAACGCCTCGGCCGCGGCGTCGAGGATCAGGCGACGGTTGCGCTCGGCGTCGCGGCGCAGCGGACGCTCGGCGGATGGGGAGGGCAAGGAGGACATGTGATTGATGTTACACAAAAAACGGAGACGCGGCCTCCGCTTCTGTGATACCGTAACCGGAGATGCAGTCTCCGCTTATGAACCACGACCTCCGAGAGACCCTATGACCCTCAAACCTTCGCCCTCCTCCGAGCACTCGCGCCGTTGGGTGATCCTCGGCCTCCTCGGCCTCGCGCAGCTGATGGTCGTGCTCGACGCGACGATCGTGAACATCGCGCTGCCGTCCGCCCAGAAGGCGCTCCACTTCTCCGACGGCAATCGTCAGTGGATCGTCACCGCCTACGCGCTCGCCTTCGGCAGCCTGCTGCTGCTCGGAGGCCGGCTCGGCGACCTGTTCGGGCGCCGGCGGACGTTCATGGTCGGACTCGGGGGCTTCGCCCTCGCCTCGGCCCTGGGCGGCATCGCTCAAAGCTTCGAGGTCCTCGTCGCGGCCCGCGCCCTCCAGGGTGCGTTCGGCGCGCTCCTCGCTCCCGCGGCGCTCTCGCTCCTGACCACGACGTTCACCCATCCCGACGAACGGGGCAAGGCGTTCGGGATCTTCGGCGCGATCGCGGTCGGCGGCGGCGCACTCGGCCTGCTCCTCGGCGGTGTGCTCACCGAGTACCTGTCCTGGCGCTGGTGCCTCTACGTGAACCTCGCCCTCGCGCTGCCGGCTCTCCTCGGCGCGGCGGCACTGCTCAGCCACGGCACCTCGACGGCCAAGCCGAGGCTCGACATCCCAGGGACGCTCACCGCCTCCGGTGGCCTGTTCGCGCTCGTGTACGGCTTCTCCCACGCGCAGACCTCGAGCTGGGGCAACGGCGTGACGCTCGGGTTCATCGCGGCCGCGGTCGCACTGCTCGGCGCCTTCGTGACGATCCAGCGCCGCTCGTCGCATCCGCTGCTCCCGCTCCGCGTCGTCGCGGACCGCAACCGCGGCGGCGCCTTCCTGGCGGTGCTCGTGGTCGGCGCCGGGATGTTCGGGGTGTTCCTGTTCCTCACCTACTACCTCCAGCAGACGCTCGGC
>JAOPZQ010000379.1 GCA_025964075.1 Solirubrobacterales bacterium
GCGCGAGCGCCTGGCGCGCCGCCTGCGGCTTGTAGGCGAGCGTGCCGAGCGCCGCGACCAGCGTCTCCTGCCACGCCGAGCCGCCGGCCGGGAGCACGTACTCGCCGAGCACGGTGAGGAGCATCGACCGCGCCGCCGGCGCCCCGACCGACCGGCGACGGAGCTGATCGTCCATGCACAGATCCTACGCGACGCTCCCTCCGCGGGTGACACTTGACGTGCGGTCGTCAGCCACTAGTCTTTCGTCATCATGGGGGCCGCGACCTCGCTGTTCGCTCCTCCGCACGTGGCGCTCGAGCGCCGCGGCGACGGCACGCTCGTGTTCCGCTCGACCGACGAGCTCGGCCCCTACCCGGCGAGCATGGCGCACTCCTTCCGCGCCGGGGCCGACCGGCATCCGGACCGCGTGCTCGCCGCGCAGCGGCCGCCCGGCAGCGAGGAGTGGATCGAGCTGACGTGGGGCGACGCCCGCGCGCGGGCCGACTCCGTCGCGCAGGCGTTCCTCGACCTCGGCCTCGGCCCGGAGCGGCCGCTCCTCGTCCTCTCCGGCAACTCGCTCGCGCACCTGACGCTGATGCTCGCCGCCTTCACCGCAGGCGTGCCGATCGTCCCCGTGAGCGTCGCCTACTCGCTGATGAGCCGCGACCACGCCCGGCTCCAGGCGATCGCCGAGCTGTGCACGCCGGGGCTCGTGTTCGCCGAGAGCGCCGAGGTCTTCGGTCAGGCGCTCGCCGGCGTCGCGTCCGCCGGGCCTGAGATCGCCGTGTCGGCGAGCGTCGACGAGCTCGCGGCCACCGTCCCCGGCCCCGAGGTCGACCGCGCCTTCGCCGCCGTGGGGGAGGACACCGTCGCGAAGATCCTCTTCACGTCCGGCTCGACGGGGGCCCCGAAGGGCGTCGTCAACACCCACCGGATGCTGTGCTCGAACCAGCAGATGCTCGCGCAGGCGTGGCCGTTCGTGCTCGACGAGCCGCCCGTCCTCGTCGACTGGCTGCCCTGGAGCCACACGTTCGCCGGCAACCACGACACCGGGCTCGTCCTCGCCCGCGGGGGCACGTACTACATCGACGACGGGAAGCCGGCCCCCGTGCTCTTCGAGCGCACGGCGAGCGCGCTCCGCGCCATCGGGCCGACGATGTACCTCAACGTGCCGGCCGGCTGGGCCCTGCTCCTGTCGCGCCTCGAGAGCGACGCCGAGCTCGCCGCGACCTTCTTCTCGCGCCTGCGGTTCATGTTCTACGCGGGCGCGGCGCTGCCCCAGTCGCTCTGGGACCGCCTTCGCGCGGTGGCCGACTCGCTCGGTCACGAGGACATCCCGCTGACGGCGTCGTGGGGCGCCACCGAGACCGCGCCGGCCGTCACGTCCGCGCATTTCGCCTCGGCGCGCTGCGGGTGCATCGGCGTGCCGCTCGCGGGGACGGCGGTCAAGCTCGTGCCCGACGGGGCGAAGCGCGAGATCCGCGTCGCCGGTCCGAACGTCACGCCCGGCTACCTGAGGAACCCGGAGGCGACCGCGGCCGCGTTCGACGAGGAGGGCTACTACCGGACGGGCGATGCCGCCCGGCTCGTCGACGACGAGGACCCGAGCCAGGGCCTGATGTTCGACGGCCGCCTGGCGGAGGACTTCAAGCTGACGAGCGGGACATGGGTTCGTGTCGGTGCGCTGCGCGGGGCGCTGGTCTCGGCCGCGGGCGTGCTGAGCGACGCGGTCATCGCCGGCCACGACCGCGAGTACGCGACCGCGCTGTGCTGGCTCGCGCCCGGCGCCGCCGACGGTGCGGACGTGGACGACCGACTGGCCGCCGCGCTCGCCGAGCTGAACGCCGCGGCGGGCTCGGCCGCGCGGATCGAGCGGCTGCTCCTCCTCCCAGACCCGCCGAGCCTCGACGCCGGGGAGATCACCGACAAGGGGTACGTGAACCAGCGTGCCGTGCTCGAGCGCCGCGCCGGCGAGGTCGCCCTCCTCTACGCCGAGCCCTGCGACCCGCGGGTGATCACGCCGGCGGGCCCGCGCCGGAGTGGGCGTTAGGCATTCGCCAAGAAGTCGCCGACGGCGGTCCGATCGTCGTGACTTGGCACCGGCGTTGGGGTAACGTGGTCGGTGCGGAACGAGGTCGAAGGGCGCGTACGGACGGCGCGCGTGGCAGGGGCCACCAAGTCCACCGAGACACGACGGCCCCTTTGCCACACGAACCAGTTGCGCTCTATGAGATCCTCGACGTGATCGCCGAATTCGGCGAGGCGAGCCGGGAGCTCGTGGCGTGGGAGCTGCGGTGCCACGACGCCGAGATCGAGCCCGGCTGGCGCCGCGCGCTGACCGAGAGATTGCTCGGCAACGCACACATCGACACGATCTCCGGCGAGGAGATGTGGTCCCTGTCCCTCCGCGGACGCGCGTGGCGAGCCGACAGCCAGGCTATGCGGCGAGCACCGTCCGCGACAGCGACCCGGACCGGATGAGCTCCGCGGCGGCGCGCACGTCCGCGTGCATCCGCCGGTCGCCTTCGAGGAACGAGACGTGGGTCCGCACGAGCTCGTGGGCCGCCCGCGTCTTCGGGCTCGCCCGGTCGAGCCCGCGCAGGTCGAGCGCCTGACAGAGGGCGATCAGGTGGATCGCGGCGATGTCCTGGGCGAGCTCGACGATCGTCCGGGCGTCGCGGGCGGCGATCGCCCCCATGCTCACCTTGTCCTGGTTGTGCGCCTCGGTCGAGCGCGAGTGGATGCTCGCCGGGTTGCACTGCTTCATCGCCTCGGCGGTCATCGCCGACGCGCACAGCTGCATGCCCTTGAAGCCGTGGTGCAGCCCGGCCTCGGGGTCGTCCGGGGCGACGACCGGGATCAGGTTCGCGGTCAGGCCGGCGTTGAACTTCTCGTCGACGACGAGCTCGAGCTGGCGGTCGAGCAGGTCGCAGAGGTTCGCGAGCGCGATCTTCAGCGCGTCCATCCCCTGCGCGATGTGGCTGCCGTAGAAGTTCCCGCCGCTCTGCACGCGCCGCTCGCCCGGGTCGAAGAGCGGGTTGTCGTCGGAGGAGTTGATCTCGATGCTCACCCAACGCGTCACCCACTCGAGCGTGTCGCGCAGGGCGCCGACGACATGGGGCGCGCAGCGCACGGAGTACTTGTCCTGCACCTGGCGCTCGAGCTGGATGAACTCGCGCCCGCCGAGCCCGCCGTCGGCCAGCATCTCCTCGCTGTCGACCGACAGCTCCGAGCCGGCGAGGAGCTCGCGCAGGACGCGCGCGCTCTCCATCTGCCCCGGATGCGGCTTCGCCTCGAACAGGAACGCGTTGAAGTGACCGCGGTTGCCGAGCAGCGCCTCCGAGGCCATCGCCGTGCACAGCTCGGCGACGAACGCGAGCTCGTGCGCGTCGTGCACGGCGAGCCCGGCGAACGCGCTCATGAACGACGTCCCGTTGGTGAGCGCGAGCCCCTCCTTCGCCTCGAGCACGAGCGGCTCGGCGCCCATCTCCGCGAGCACCTCTCGCGCGCTGGTGAGGTGGCCGCGATGAACCACATCGGCCTCCCCCACCAGCGCCGAGGCGACGTACGACAGCGGAATCAGGTCTCCGGACGCGCCGCACGAGCCGCGCTCGGGGATCAACGGCAGGACGTCCTCGTTCAGGAAGAGCAGCAGGCGCTCGACGAGCTCGGGGCGCACGCCCGAGTTCCCCTTGGCCAGGCAGTTCGCGCGCAGCAGCATCGTCGCGCGGACGACCTCGGGGGCGGCGATCGGGCCCGTGCCGTTCCCGAGGAAGCGGATCATGTTCTGCTGCAGGCGCGCCGCCTTGCCCGGCGAGATCTGGCGGTGCGCGCTGTCGCCGAAGCCGGTGGTGACGCCGTAGATCGGGATCTCACGGGCGATCAGGTCCTGCTTCAGGTGCAGCGTGTCCTCGATGCGCGGGCGCGCGTGCGCGGCGAGCCGAGCCCGACCGCCGTGCCGCGCGAGCTCGACGACTTCCTCGATCGCCAGGGACCGGCCGTCGAGTTCCAGGTGCAGCTCGTTGCGGGTCAGCGTCTCGGTCATGCGATCACCCCTCTTCGAGGCTACTCCGCTGTACGTTCCGTTCAACCGAATTGGGCATCCTGAGCAGCAATGCGTACCGACATGGCGTATCTTCTGGCCATGCTGACCAGTGAGATCGACGAGCTCGACGCCCGCATCATCGACCTGCTGAGCACCGAGCCCCGGATCGGGATCATGGAGGCCTCCCGGCGCCTCGGCGTGGCGCGCGGCACCGTGCAGGCTCGGCTCGCGAAGCTCGACGAGCGCGGCGTGATCCGCGGCCACGGCCCCGAGGTCGACCCCGGCCGCATGGGCTACCCGGTGCTCGCGTTCGTCTTCCTCCAGATCACTCAGGGACAGCTGAAGGAGGCGGTGGCCCTGCTGCGCAGGGTCCCGGAGGTCCTCGAGTCGACGGCGGTGAGCGGGCCGAGCGACCTGCTGTGCCGCGTCGTCGCGCGGGACACCGAGCACCTGCAGGAGATCGTCAACCGCATCCTGTCCAACCAGGCGATCCGCCGCTCGACGAGCTACATCGCGCTGTCGCAGCCGATCCGCTACCGCACGGGGCCGCTGGTCTCGGCCGCCGGATCGGGACCGTCCGCTTGATGCGCGCCGCCGCGCTGCGCCCCGCGCGCGTCGTCGCGCTCGCGGGGCCCGCGGCGCTGGCGTTCTTCGCCGGCGGGTACTTCGACGTCCCGCGGGCATGGGCGGGCCTCGTCGCCTGGGCGCTCGTGGCCGTCGCGCTCGTCGCCGTCCCGAACGCGCTGCCGCGCGGCCGCCCCGC
>JAOPZQ010000483.1 GCA_025964075.1 Solirubrobacterales bacterium
CGGACGCTGATCGAGATCGACTTCGAGGAGACCGACGGCATCACCACCGTCCGCTTCACCCACAGTGGCCTGTGGGATGAGGCGGCCCTGCGCTCGCACGAGGACGGGTGGGGCAAGATGTTCGACAACCTCCAGCGCACCCTCGAGGCGGCTCGCCCAGGGGCATAGCCCGCGGAACTCCCGCTTCGCGCGCTCAGTTGCGTCGCTCCACAAGCTCGGCCCGCACGTCGCGAGCACTGGCGAGCGAGTCCCGGCCGGCGGCGCGCTCTCTCGCCTGGCGCCACTCGAGCTTCTTCACTTCCGCGGCGATGATGCGCTCGCGTACGACGTCGTGGTGGGACGGGTGAGACATGTCATGTCCTCCGTTGGAGTGTGAGGCGGGCGGAAATCCCCATCGTGCGATGGTCCCACCGTCGCGGGCGCCCGCCAGAGGGGACAACGCGTGACGTGAGGCGGGGCTCCCGTACCTCACGCTCCGGGGGCTCCCGTACCTCACGCTCCGGCCTCCCTGAGGGGTCAGAGCGGCCGGCGCCGGCCGCTGAGGCCGTCAGACAGCGGCAAAGTCATGCGCGGGCCGGACGGCGGAGTGGCGCAGGAGGAACTGTGCGATCTCCCGATCGGCCCGAGGCTCGTCGATCGTGTACATGTGAGCGGCGTCCGGCCACAGTCGCAGCTGCGCGCTGGGGATTCTCTCGGCCAGCACCAGCCCATTGGCGGGCGGCACGAAGACGTCCTGCTCGCCGTGGACGACGAGCGTCGGGGCGGACATCTGGTTGAGCCGATCGTACGCGTCGTGCGTTGCCACGGCGGCCGCTTGGTGCAGGTAGGCGAGGGGTTCGGGAGGCGAGCTCACCCGATGGGCGATGTCGGCGACGATGCGGTCCGCGTGGGACCGGCGGGTCTGCTCGGCGTAGGTGTAGGGAACGGCGGCCCACGCCGCCTCTTCCGGCCCCATGGCGCCGGCGCGGACGAGGAACGTCTGCGCGAACGACGTGGGCGCGGGCTTGTAGGCAGCGAACCCGCCGGCGGAGCTGGCACCGAGGACGAGGGCCTCGACCCGATCGGGATGCCGCAGGGCCACCTCCTGCGCCACCAGGCTGCCGAGCGAGATGCCGTACACGTGGGCGTGCTGCTCGCCGGTGGCGTCAAGGACCGCCACGGCGTCGTGGGCCATTTGCGCCACCGAGTAGGGCCACGGCGAGCGACTGCTGCGCCCGGTGTCGCGGTTGTCGAAGGCGATCACCCGGAACGAGCGGGCCAGAACCGGGATCGTCGCCCACCATCCGTCTACCGTCATCCCCTGTCCGGCGACGAGCAGCACGGCCGGTCCCTCACCGAAGCTCTCCCAATGGAGGTTGACTGTTCCGTTCCTGGCGAAGGGCATCGGGTCGCATCCTCGTCGTTCAGGGCGGCACCAAACGGCGGCGGCCTCCTTGGGGTCCCGGTCCAGTTAACGGCGCCGATGCCCTCGGTCCGGCTGGCCTCTCGTACGGTAGACCCGTCCTTTGGGTCGGTCCTCCGGCGCTTCCGGGCTCCGTAGCGTGCTCCGTGTCGCGTTCAAATCGACCGGAGATCTCCCACGGGCATCATCGTCACAGGAGCGGCGGGCCGCCTCGGCCGCCTCGTCGCCGAACAACTTCTGGAGCGCCTCGCGCCGGAGCAGCTCGTCCTCGTCACTCGCCGTCCAGCGGCGTTACGCGAGTTGCGCGCTCGCGGTGCCGACGTCCGCTACGGCGACTTCGACGACCCGGCTTCGCTGCGCGACGCCTTTGCCGGCGGCGGCCGGATGCTCCTGATCAGTACCGATGCCCTCGGTCGCCGGGTCCGCCAGCATCGCATCGCCATCGACGCCGCGGCGGCCGCCGGGGTCGGCCACGTGGTGTTCACGTCAGTCGTCAACCCCGTGGACGGGAATCCGACCGGCGCGATCGCCCGGGAGCAGGGCAAGACGGAAGTGATGCTCCACCGCAGCGGGCTGGCGTGGACGGTGCTGCGGTTCGGAAGCTTCGCCGAGCTGCAGCTTCCGCCCGCCGCGACGGCGGTCCAGAACCGCCGGCTGATCACGAACGGCGGCGACGGGCGGATCGTCCCCGTCTCGCGCCGGGACTGCGCCGAGGCGGCCGCCGTCACGCTCACGACCGACGGCCACACCGGAAAGACCTACGAGATCACCGGCCCCCAGGCGCTGTCCCCGAGCGAGCTGGCCGAGCTCTACGCCGACCTGAGCGGACAGCCGGTGAAGGTCCTCCAACTCAGCGACACGATGCTCACCCGCGTCCTCGTCGGCATCGGCACGCCCATGCCGAGCGCTTGGAGCATCACGGCGTTCGGCCGGGCGGTCCGCCAGGGGTACTTCGACGTGGTCGACCCGGCCTTCGAGCGCCTTACCGGCCGCCCGCCGGTGGCGCTGCGGGACGTGCTCATCGCCCACCGCGCAGACCTGCTCGCAGTGGCGTGAGTCCGCGATTCGGCAGCGTCGTCGCCGCGACCGTCCACCTCGACCGCGGCGAGGGGCGCGCGACGCCGCCCCGGATGTTCGTCTCCGAGGTGACCTGACACTAGGCGGCGTTGGTCGCGGCGCTCCCGAGGTCCTTGTTCTCCGGCACGAACTTGCTGGCGATGAACGTCGCCCCCTGCGGGTCGGCGAGGATCGTCATCCGGACCCAGGGCGCGTCGAACGGAGGCGCGATGACCTTGCCGCCGAGCTCCGTGGCGCGCTCGGCGATCGCATCGGCATCGTCGACCGCGAACGTCACGTTCCAGTGCGGTGGGGTGTCGCGCTGGTCGTCCGGGATCGGGTTGATGCTCGCGACGACGTCGACGAACCCCTCGGGGGCGCCGGCCTCCGCCACCATCTTGCGCAGGCCGGGGGTGTCGCGCTCGAGGTAGTCGCCGTAGCCGGGGAGCGTCCACATCGCGGCGCCGTCGAGGGCGAGCGTCTCCCAGCCGAACACGGCGCGGTAGAACCTCTTCGCCCCCTCGACGTCACGCGTGTTCAGGCCGTTGAAGTTCAACGAGCCGTGCTCGTTGACGATCCGCGCGCCCCTGTTCTCGTTCGCCTGCCAGGCGCAGAACACGGCTCCCTCGGGATCGGCGAGGACGGCCATCCGGCCGGCCTCCATGACGTCGAACGGCGCCGCGAGCACGGTGCCGCCGGCGTCGCTGACCTTCGACGCGGTCTCGTCGGCGCTCTCCACCCACACGTAGGTGTTCCACACCGCCAGCGGCGGCGCCCCCTCGGCGACCGATCCGACGGCGGCGACGTCGCCCCCGCGCAGCCGGGCGATGAAGTACTTGCCCGGGGATCCCGGCGGCATCGCGTCCGCGAACTCCCAGCCGAAGAGCCCGCCGTAGAAGTCGACCGCGGCGTCGGGGTCGGGCTGGCTCGTGTCCACCCAGCAGGGTACGCCGGGGATGTATCCGTCTCGCTCAGGCATTCGCTCTCCCTTCGGCCGTCGAGGTGGAGACAGGCTAACGCCCTTCAGGGCCACCGGCGGGGAACGGCTGCAGCGCTCCCCGATGGTGCCGATGACGACGGCGCCCGTCCCGGAAGCTGCTCACGTCATGGCAAGATGCCGCTCGTGACTCCAAGTCAGCCAGCCGGCACCGCCGCGCGCAATCGCGCGTCGGAGGCCGCGAGTCGAGTCCCGCGGAGGGAGGCAATCCTCGAGGCCGGTGTCGCGATCTTCGGAAGCGTTCCGTACGACGAGGTCTCGATCGACGACATCGTCGAACGCGCAGGCGTCGCCCACGGCCTGGTGTTCCACTACTTCAGCAACAAGCGCGGCCTGTACCTCGCCGTCCTTCGGCGGACGGCGGAGGATCTTCTCCGCGTGCACACCCCGCCGAGCGAGTCACGATCGCCCGGCCACTTGGTTCGCATCATCATCAACAGACATCTCGACTTCCTCGAACACCATCCGGAGACGCTGCAGGCGTTCCTGCGGGGCGGTATCGGGGCGGATTCCGAGGCGCGACAGATCGTCGAGAAGACACGCTGGGACGGCATCCAACAGGTCCTCGACGTCCTGGAGATCGACAATCCCAGTCCGGCGATCCGGATGGCGATGCGCGGCTGGGCCGGCTTCCTCGACGAGGCGATGATCTACCGGCTCGAGCACGATGCGCGCGTGGCGCGCAAGCGTCTTGTCGACATGGGCGTCGAGGTTCTCGTCTCCACCCTGGTGCTTGCTCGCGGACGTCAGACGCGCTCTGGACGAGATCCGCGAGAGCTGCTCTCAGCGCCGTAGCCGGTCGATCCGCGAGCGCCGGCGTCCGCGCGTGCCGAACGATTGAGGGCTCGATGTGCAGGACGTCTCATCGCGACCGGCCGCTCGCCGACCAACCGCGGGCGGCCGGTCGACCGTCGGTATATTGACTGATAGTCAATGGAGATCGCGACCCTGACCCTGCGATCGAGAGGACGGCGGTGATGGGAGAAATCGAGGAGCTGACGCAGCTCGTCGCACGCGAGCGCCGGGCCCGGGACCGCGGCCGGTGGACCCAGATGCGCGACTGCTTCCATGCCGACGGGATCGTCGGCTTGAGCTGGTTCGAGGGAAGCGCGGACGAGTTCGTGGCGAGATCGACGGCGATGAGCGACCAAGGCGATCGGGCATCTCATCGCCTCTCGCCGCCCGCGGTGTACACGAGCGGTGCTCGAGCGGTCATCGAGCTTCCGATGAGCGCCCAGCTCCGGACCGGGGCGGACGGCGTCGAAGGCGATCTCGTCTCGACCGGGCGCTTGCTCTACCGCGTCGAGTCCCGCGCCGGGGAATGGCGAATCGCCAGTCTCGACGCGATCTACGAGCGAGACAGCCTGGTCCCGGCGCCACCCGGCGCCAACCCCACGATCGATACGGACGAGCTCGCCAGCTTGCGGCGTGCGTACCGGCTCCTCGCCTACCACCTCGGCCGTCGCGGATACACGATCGCGCAGGATCTGTGCGGCGACGACCAGCCCGAGCTGTACCGCTCGACCCACGAGTGGGCGCGAGCCGGGGCCGCGACCCCGGCCGACGGCGCGGGCGGACACCGACTCTGAGTCAAGAAGCCCAGGCTCGAGCTCAGCGACCGTCCGCGGGACGACGTTGCCGGCGCTCGCCGCTCGTCCGATCCGGTTCCTCAGGCGGCGCGCGGGAGCGCGGGGCGCAGCGGCCGCAGGACCGCTTCCGTCCGGCCGAGCTCGTCGAGCACGGCGACGGCGGCCTGCTCCATGATCTCGTTGGCCTGCACCCGGCCCTCGTCGTCGAGGAACTGAGGGTGGAACGGGATGTTCACCGCTGCCACCACCGGGATCATGCGGACGGCGCACACCACCGGCTCGAGTTGCTGGACGGCGCGCGTCCCGGCAGCGACGCCGCCGTAGGACACGAACCCGACCGGTTTGTACGCCCACTCTTCGTGCAGGAAGTCGATCGCGTTCTTCAGCGAGGCGGGGTAGCCGTGGTTGTACTCGGGCGTCACGAAGACCAGCGCGTCTGCGGCCTCGATGGTCGCGCTCCAGTTCTTCGTGTGCCGGTTGCGGTACCGGCGCAGCCGCGGATGGTCGGGCTCGTCGTACATCGGCAGGTTGACGTCGGCCAGGTCGATGACGCGCACGTCAAAGCCGCCGTGAACTCGTGCGCGCTCGGCGAACCAGGTGCCGATGGGCAGCCCGGCTCTACCCGGGCGCGTGCTCGCGATGATGATGCTCAGGTCCGGCATGGGGCTCTTGATGATCTCCGCCCTCGCCGCGTTTGTCGTCGGCCCGACGTGGGCACTTGAGCGCACTCCCCCAGGCGTAGGATCGACCGCTCGTCCCACCGTACCGCGGTACGAGCGCGGAGCGCCGGCAAGACTGTTCGCGCCGCCTGCCCGGGGCTTGCAGCCAATCTCCCCAGTGCCCCGACCTGGACTCGAACCAGGGGCCTACTCCTTAGGAGGGAGTCGCTCTATCCACCTGAGCTATCGGGGCCCGCGTCCTCCAGCGTAATGGCCAAAGAGGCGGGATGCCATACGCCGAAATGTCGCGAACGGCCGACCCGGACCTTCCGCTTCGCGCCGTTTCGGCTAGGGTCCCGCGTCGCCTCCTGGGAGGAGGTTCGGTCCGTGCTGCCGAACCGTTCCCCTACCCAGGGCGCGATTAGAGATTGATGACAGCGATGTGCTTCTGTGCTATCCCACGCGTAGGACGGAAGTCGCTGCTCGTCCGGGGTTCTGGGCCGGACGCCGACGATTGATGGAGGAAACGCTGCTGAGGACTGAAGGAAGCGGCGCCGCAGGCGCCGCCAAGGTGGTCCTACCGTGAGCGTCGGCGCCGCCGACATCCTGCACGAGACCGAGCGCACCGGCGATGGGGGGATCGATTCGGCCGTCGTCATCGCGGCGCGGTCGCCCATGCAGCTCTTCTGGCGCCGCCTGCGCGAGGACAAGGTCGCGCTCGTGGGGCTCGCGTTCATCGTCGTCCTGATCGTCATCGCGCTGTTCGCCCCGCTGATCGCGAAGGCGTTCGGGGTCTCGCCGTACAAGCAGTCGACGAAGGTCCTCGACCAGTTCGGCAGCCCGACCGGCCCGAGCTCGGCCCACATCATGGGCGTCGATCCGCTCGGGCGCGACGTCTTCGCCCGCGTGCTGTACGGCGCGCGGGTCTCGCTCGAGGTCGCGATCGTCGCGACGGCGATCTCGGTGTCGATCGGCGTCGTCGTCGGGATGGTCGCCGCGTTCTACCGCGGCTGGGTCGACACGATCATCTCGCGGTTGATCGACATCCTCCTCGCCTTCCCGATCCTGCTCCTCGCGCTCGGCCTCGCGTCCGCGTGCTCGCTCGGCAACGGGTGCCTGAAGACGAACGGCGTCGGGCGGGACATCCTCTACGTGGGGCTCGCGATCCTCGCCCTCGCGGTGGTCTGGCTGGGCCGGAAGGCGAGCAAGGTGAAGCTGAGCGGCCTCGATCGCTCGACGCTCGCCGGTCCGCTCATCACCGCCGCCGTCGTGATCGCCATCGGCCTCTTCATGTGGCAGGTGCCGGGCCAGACGAGCACGCTGATCAAGCCCGGCGTCGGCGTCGTCATCTTCGTCATCGCCTTCGTCAACTGGACCTACATCGGACGCATCATCCGCGGCCAGGTCCTGTCGCTCCGCGAGAAGGAGTTCGTCGAGGCGTCCCGGTCACTCGGCGCGTCGAACGCCCGGATCATCTTCCGGGAGATCCTCCCCAACCTGATCGCGCCGATCATCGTGTACTCGACGCTCGTGATCCCCACGAACATCCTGTTCGAGGCAGCCCTGTCGTTCCTGGGCGTCGGGGTCCAGCCGCCGCAGGCGAGCTGGGGCCAGATGATCGCCGACGCGACGAGCATCTTCGACACCGCGTGGTGGTTCATGGTGTTCCCGGGCGTCGCCCTCGTCCTCACCGTGCTCGCGTTCAATCTTCTCGGCGACGGCCTGCAGGACGCCCTCAACCCGCGGTCACGTCGATGAGGGACGGAAGCGTCGCAAGCAGTGCTGTGAGACACGTCGTACGACAGAAAGGTTGGGGCATGTACAAGCCTCTTCGGAGGATCTTGCTGCTGGGCGTATTTGCCGCAGCGGCCATGCTGGTTCTCGCCGCGTGCGGTGGGAAGAGCAAGAAGAGCTCGACCGCTTCCAGCAGCGGCAGCGCTACCACGGCCGCACCGTCGGGCCAGCAGAAGGGTGGAACGTTGAAGGTCCTCTCGAACGAGGACTTCGACAACATCGATCCTGGCCAGGCCTACTTCCAGCTCACCTACGAGTGGCTGAACGCCGCCGTGCGTCCGCTGATGTCGTTCAAGCCGGACAACGCGACCCAGGAGGTCCCTGACCTCGCCGCGGCGGCGCCCACCGTCGCTCCCGACGGCAAGACCGTGACGGTGAAGATCAAGCCGAACATCAAGTTCGGGCCTCCGGTCAACCGCGTCGTCACCTCGACGGACGTCAAGTACGCGATCGAGCGCGGGTTCACCAAGCAGGTGCCGACGGGTTATATCGGCGCCTACTTCGGTGTCGTCGAAGGCGCGCCGACGACCCCGGGCAACTACAAGCCGATCTCCGGCATCCAGACCCCGGACAAGACGACGATCGTCTTCAAGCTGACGAAGCCCACGGGCGGTCAGCTCGCGCAGGCGCTCGTGCTGCCGATCACCGCTCCGGTGCCGAAGGAGTTCGCGCAGAAGTACGACGCCAAGACCCCGTCGACCTACGGGCTGCACCAGGTCGCGACCGGCCCGTACATGGTCAAGCGCCTGGGCACGGGCCCGGACGCCAAGGTCGACTACCGGCCCGGCAAGGGCATCACGCTCGTGCGCAACCCGAACTGGGATCCGAGCACGGACTACCGTCCCGCCTACGTCGACCAGATCGACTGGTCGATCGGGAACGACCCCGCGGTCGCCGGCAACCAGATCCTGACCGGCAGCAGCTCGATCAGCGGCGACTCTCCGCCGGCGCCGATCGTGAAGAAGGCCGCTCAGCAGTTCAAGGACCAGATCTCGTTCACCCCGCTGGGTAGCCGGTACATCGCGTTCAACACGAAGATCCCGCCGTTCAACAACATCAACCTGCGCAAGGCCGTCTCCGCGGCGACGGACAAGACGCAGCTGCAGCTCACGCGTGGCGGCCCGATCGTGGGCGACGTGGCCACGCACTACATCCCGCCGACCGTGGCCGGCTTCTCCGACGCCGGCGGCATGGCGGGCCCCGGCGACGACTTCGACACCAACGGCGCTCCCAACCAGGCCGCGGTGACGAAGTACATGAAGCTCGCCGGCTTCCCGAACGGCAAGTACAAGGGCCCCAAGATCTTCCTGGTGGCGTCGAGCGCCGACCCCGCCATCAAGACCGCCCAGGCCTTCCTGAACACGCTGCAGGGACTTGGGTTCAACGTGAACTTCAAGTCGGTCGAGGCGTCGACGATGTACACGCAGTTCTGCAACCGCCCGTCGTCGAACTACAACATCTGCACCAACGTCGGTTGGCTGCCGGACTTCCCGGACGCCTCGACGGTGCTCGATGTCACGTTCAACGGCGAGCACATCGTGCCGGCGAACAACTCGAACTGGCCGCTGCTCAACGATCCGGCGATCAACTCGGCGCTGGACAAGGCGAACCAGGTCATCGACCCGGCCGCGCGTGCGGCGGCCTACGGCGCGATCGACAAGACGATCACGGCGACCGCCGCGGCGATCCCGTGGTTCTGGGACAAGCAGGCGAACATCGAGTCGAAGGGCGTCAAGGGCGTCATCGCCAAGTGGAACGCGTCCTACGACTTCTCGTTCACGTCGGTGAAGTAGGGAACAGGAGAACCAAGAGGTAAACGAACCACGAGAACGGGCCCCGCCCTCGACCTGGGGGCGGGGCCCCGCCTCGACTTTCACATCATGGGCCGTTACATCGTTCGCCGACTTCTGTGGGTCATCGTGCTCCTCATCGCAGTGAGCATGCTGACGTTCATCATCTTCTACACGTTCCCGTCGTCCGATCCCGCGGCGCTGCGGGCGGGCCGGAACGCGTCACCGGCGGTGATCGCCGAGATCCGCCATCAGCTCGGCCTCGACCGCTCTCTGCTTTGGCAGTACTGGCATTACATGAAGGGGCTGATCCCCGTCGAGGTCCACACCAAGGGCAGCTTCGGTCTCGGGTGGCACGGCCCCGATTTCGGCTACAGCTTCCAGAACCAGCAGCCGGTGAAGCAACAGATCCTCGACCGTCTGCCCGCGACCATCTCGCTCGCGGCCGGCGCGGCGGTCATCTGGCTCGTCGCCGGGATCGGCGTCGGGATCATCTCCGCCGTCAAGAGCCGCTCTCTGCTCGACCGCGTCACGATGGGCGGCGCGCTGCTCGCGATCTCCGCCCCGGTCTACTGGCTGGGCCTCGTGTGCCTGTACCTGTTCTCCAAGGACATCGGCAAGGTGCACATCTTCGACGGCGCCAACTCCTATACGGGGATCACGAACTCCTTCAGTCACTGGTTCGGGTCGCTGCTCCTCCCGTGGCTCGTGCTCGCGGCTTCGTTCGCGGCGTTCTACGCCCGGCTCCTACGCGCGAACCTGATCGAGGTGATGGGAGAGGACTACATACGCACGGCGCGGGCGAAGGGCCTCCCCGAGCGCCGCGTGATCCTCAAGCACGGCCTGCGCAGCGCGATCACGCCGATCGTCACCGCCGCGGGGCTCGACATCGGCATCCTGCTCGGCGGTGCGATCCTCACGGAATCGGTCTTCAACATCCCGGGGATCGGCCGGGCCGCCTACGACGCGATCATCCACTCGGACCTGCCGATGATCCAGGGCACCGTGCTCTTCGGCGCCTTCTTCATCGTCACCGCGAACCTCGTCGTGGACATCGTCTACGCCTTCCTCGATCCGCGCGTTCGCTATAGCTGAGTCATGGCTCTGCTCGAAGTCAAGGACCTGAAGGTCGAGTTCACGACCGACGACGGGACCGTCAAGGCGGTCGACGGCGTCTCGCACTCGATCGACCGCGGCGAGGCGCTGGGCATCGTCGGCGAGTCCGGATCGGGCAAGAGCGTGACGATGCTGACCGTGATGGGGCTGACCCGCGGGCGCTCGACGAACATCACGGGCGAGATCCTCTGGGAGGGCAAGAACCTCCTCGCGGCCTCCAACGAGGAGATCCGGCGGATCCGGGGCAACGACATCGCGATGATCTTCCAGGACCCGCTGTCCTCGCTGCACCCGTTCTACAAGGTGGGCAACCAGCTCGTCGAGGCCATGCGCGTGCACCGCAGCCTCTCGAAGGCCGCCGCGCGCGACCGCGCGATCGAGCTGCTCGACATGGTCGGCATCCCCGAGGCCAACCGTCGCATCGACAACTACCCGCACGAGTTCTCGGGCGGCATGCGCCAGCGCGCGATGATCGCGATGGCCCTGGCCAACGAGCCGAAGCTGCTGATCGCCGACGAGCCGACGACCGCGCTCGACGTCACCGTCCAGGCCCAGATCCTCGACTTGATCGCGCGCCTGCGCCGCGAGCTCGACATGGCCGTGGTGCTGATCACGCACGACCTCGGGGTCGTCGCCGACGTGGCCGACGACATCTCGGTGATGTACGCCGGACGGATCATCGAGACGGGCCCGAAGGAGACGATCTTCCGCTCGCCCCAGCACCCGTACACGTGGGGCCTCCTGCGGTCGATCCCGCGCCTCGACCGCCCGCGCGGCGAGATGCTCGTGCCGATCTCCGGCCGCCCGCCGAGCCTCATCCAACTCCCGAGCGGCTGCTCCTTCCATCCGCGCTGTCCCTACGTGCAGCCGGACCACCGGCGGATCGACCCCAAGCTCGAGCCCGTCCCCGGCGACGAGAGGCACCGCGTCGCATGTCTGCTCGACGCGGCGATCCGGAAGCGGATC
>JAOPZQ010000495.1 GCA_025964075.1 Solirubrobacterales bacterium
GGCGACGGCCACGACGAGCGCGCGCCGGGGGGCCGACACTGCGCCCGTGAAGATTCGCACCGCGGTGGCCTGACCCCTGCGCACCGCCGTCAGCCTCCAGGGGGCTGGGCTTGGACCCGCGGATACGTGCCCGAGAAGGGCTGGTTGGCCCGCGGCAGCTGATCGGGCTTGCGCACCGGGTTGTTGTCGGTGTGGACGAGCTGGGAGACGATCCCCTGGTCGAGGAGCACGCCCGCGAGCTTGCGCAGGGCCGGCGTCCAGTTCGAGAAGCTGCGGTCGTTGATCGGGCAGGTGCAGTACCCCAGCGCGCCCGACTGGTCGTAGAAGTGGTTCAGGCCGAAGTTCTGCATGAAGCCGACCGTGTCCTTGGCGTAGGGCTTCAGGTAGTCGAGGGCCGGCACGGCCTGGCGGAGCACCGCGTTCAGCGCCGGGAACGCGGGCGTCGACACGTTCGAGAACGAACGCAGCCGGGTGAGCAGCGGGTTGGCCACGGTGAGCAGCGGCGGCAGCTTCTGGAACAGCACCTTCGTCGAATCGGCGACGGGCTTCAGGTCGCGGAGGACGGGGCGCAGGTCGACGAGCCCGACGCGGAGGTTGGCGATCACCGGCGTCGCGACGCCCGAGAACGACGACAGCTTCGCCACGCTCGACCGGGCCTGCTGCAGCGCGCCCGGGAACTGCGCGAACGCGTCGCGGAGCGCCTGGTCGCGGGCGGCGACCGCCTGCGCGGTCGCCTTCGCGGACGTGACGAGCGTCTGCATCGACGTCCGCCGCTGGTCGATCGCGTCCAAGAGCGTCCCGGCCTGGTCGACCACGCTCGCCACCTGCGTGCGCTGCGCGTCGAGGGTCCGGGCGACCTTGCCGCCGTCCGAGAGCGTCGGGCGCAGCGCGCCGAACAGCTGGTTCACGTCTCCCCCGCGCCCGCCCAACCCGGCCCCGACGTCCCGCAGCATCGCCGAGACGTGCTTTCGGGTCTTGGCGTCGAGCGAGTTGAGGATGCGGTCGAGCGGTACCGCCTGCTGATCGGCCTTCGAGGCCAGGTCCGAGCCGCTGGGAAGCTCGCCGGTGTTCGGGTCGCCGCGGGCGAGCTCGACGTAGTTCTCGCCGACGAGCGTCTTCTGGCGGACGAGCACGGTCGCGTCGCGATAGACCGGCGCCACGTCCTTGTCGAGCTTCATCTCGATGTGGGCGGAGGATCCGGCCGGCTGGATCGCCGACACGCTGCCGACCTTCACGCCGGCGGCGCGCACGTCCGCGTGCTTCTGAAGGTCCTGGGGCTCGTGCACGACGGCGCCGAGCATGTACTTCTTGCCGCTGAACGGCAGGTCCCCGCCGGCCGCGGTCCAGTAGTAGGCGAGGATCACGACGGCGCCCAAGAGGAGCAGCGAGAGGCCGAACAGCTTGCCGCGGAGATTGGACACCTTCATCCGTGGCCGCCCTTCATGTTGCACGGCGTGTAGAGGTGCCACGCCGGATCCTTGAACAGCTGCCCGACGGTCGCGAACGAGACCCGGACGTCGGCGCGGGCGTCCCCGACGTTCGCGCCGGCGCTGTTGACGTCGCCGAACTTGGTGAACGACATCGCCCGGGCGAGGAGCTGGCTCGTCTCGGGCAGGCACGGGACGGTCTTCTGCGTGAACTCGTCGATCTGGGGGGCCTCGGTCTTGAGGAGCGTGAGGGAGGGAGCGAGGCTGTTCGCGGTCGGCAGGAGCGCGCGCGCGAGCGGCCGGAGCTGGGCGGCCGATGGGCGGAGGGCGCGGAGCGCGGGCGTCGCCGCGACCGAGAACTTCGACAGAGCGTCGAGCCCCGAGGGCAGCGCGCTGGCGACCGGCTCCAGCGAGCGCAGCGTCGGGTCGAGCACGTTCTCGGTCTGGCGGAGGTTCGCGAACGCCGACTGCATCGCGCTCAGGGTCGGGGGAAGCTGCGCCAGGGTGCCTCGGAACGGCACGTCCTCGTGGGCGAGCTGGCCGAGCGTCGCGTCGGCGGTCTGGACGAATGTCGTCAGCTGCCGGTCGTGGTTGCCGAGCTCGTGCGCGATGCCGCCAAACTGGTGGACGAGCCGGGCGAGGTTCACGCGTCGCGAGTCGAGCGCGACGCTCAGGCGCTGCGCGGAGCGCAGGAACGGCGCGAGCTGGACGAACGCCCAGCGCAGGTCGCGGCCCCGGTTCGGTAGGCCGCGCCCGAGCTCGTCGAGGAGCGTGGCGAGGTGCCCGCGGGTGTCGGTGCTGAAGACGTCGAGCACGGTCCCGATCTCCACCGGCGACGTCGTCTGCGACTCCGGGAGGACCTGGTTGCCCGGGAGCACGCCCGCGCGCTTGTGACCGCGCGAGGTGATGTCCACGTACATGTCCTCGAGCGGCGTCACCGGGCGGATCCGGACGACGGCGTCGCGGTAGAGCGGCGCGTACTTCCGCTCGAGGTTGACGGTGAGGACCGCCTGCCCGCCGACCATCTGGGACTTCGTGATGCTCCCGGCCTTGACCCCGGCGAGCCGGAGCTCGACGCGACCGGGGACGACGCCCTTCACGTCGCTGAAGGCCATCCGGTAGGACCGGTAGCTGATCCAGGGCTTGTCGCCGGCGAGGTTGCGGATGATGTCGGCGCCGGTCGCGAGGCCCGCGACGACGAGCAGGATGTACAGGAGCCCGGGTCCGGCGGCGCGCTTCAGCTCGAGGCGCAGCCGGTCGAGGCCCGCCCGCTCCGCCGCCGGCTGGTTGCCGTTCCTCACTTGGTCGTCCCCAGGCGCAGTGGCTTCAGGTGCGCATCCGGCACGAGCGTCTTCAGGCCGGTCAGGAACGGCTGGAGCACGTTCTGCGGCACCGCGCTGTTCCGGACCTTCACGTTCTGCGGCTTCTGGCCGGTGAGCGCCGCCGTCAGCGCGCGCGAGACGAGCTCGCACTGGATCAGCTGCAGGGAGCGGACGTTGGCCAGCGAGATCTTGCAGGGGGAGTCGACGAACGCGTTCGGCCCGACCGCGGCCTCGAAGTTCGCGACCGGGCCGTTGTAGTCGCCCCATGAGGTCGCTGAGCTGACGCTCGCCGCCGCCGGACCGACGTTCTGGTAGTTGGGCCGCTTGTTCTCGTCGTTCTTGGCGTTCAGCCACGGGATGAAGGTCGTCTTCACGCGGTCCATCGTCGAGCTGAGCGGGCCGAACGCCGGCGCCCCGGCGCGCGCCGCGGTGTCGAGCTTGGCCACCGCGGGCCGCAGGTCCTGGAGCGTCGGCCGCAGGTCCGCCAGCATCGGAGTCGCGGCGTTCAGCGCGGTCTGCGCGCGCTGCGCCGCGCCGTCGAGCTTCGCGACCCCCGGCGTGAGCTTGTTCGCCAGCGGGTCGAGGACGTCGAGCGTCGAGACGAGCCGTGTCATCGTCGCGCGCGCCTCCTGCATCGCCGCCGGCGCCGTGTTGAGCGTCGCGGCGACGTCGGCGCTGCGGGCGGCGGTCACGCCGAGCGCCACCCGGCCGCTGTCGATGAGCCCGCCGAGGGCCGCT
>JAOPZQ010000553.1 GCA_025964075.1 Solirubrobacterales bacterium
CGGCCGCATTCTCGCGCCCTACGACGGCCGGGCCCGAGCCGCGTGCCGCTCGCTGGCGGGCGAGGCCGAGCGGGTGCGGTGGCGGCAGTTCCGCGCCGTGTGGCGGTTCGTCGAGGAGCGCGGGTGCCGCCGCGAGACGATCCTCCGCCACTTCGGCGATCGGAACGCACCGGCGCCGACGGTCCCGTGCTGCGACGTCTGCGCTCCCGAGGCGGCGCCGGCGCCTCCCGAACCGGTGCGTCGGGTCCTGACGAACGGCGGAGCGCCGGGAAGCCTCGACGACGCGATCCTCGACGTCGTCGCGGCCGCGATTCCCGCGGTCGGCCGCACCCGGGCCGTCGAGATCCTCCGCGGCGGGCGCTCGAAGGTGATCGCCCAGCACTCCTACGACGGGTTGCCCGCCTACGGCGCGTTCGCCCACCTCCGCGGCGGCGACGTGCTCGAGCGGGTCGACGGCCTCCTCGCGGCCGGCCGGCTGCGCTCGACCGGGGGGCGGTTCCCGAAGCTGGAGGTGGCTGCATGAGCCGAGCCGGGTCGCTTCGCGTCGGCGTCCTCGCCTCCGGCGTCGGCGGCAACCTGCAGGCCATCCTCGACACGGTCCACGCCGAGGGGGAGGCGACGGTCGTCGCCGTCGGGACCGACAACCCCGGCGCGATCGCGATCGGCCGGGCGCAGGCCGCCGGCGTGCCGGTCGGCGTCTTCCCGATGGACGACTACCCCGATCGCCTTCGGCGCGACGAGGCGCTCGCCGCCTGGCTCGCGTCCCACCGTGTCGAGCTCGTCGTGCTCGCGGGCTACATGAAGCTCCTCGCGCCGGCGTTCCTCGCCCGCTTCCCGCGCCGGGTCATCAACGTCCATCCGGCCCTGCTGCCCGCGTTCCCCGGGATCGGCGCGGTCGAGCAGGGCCTCGCGTACGGGGTCAAGGTGTTCGGCGTGACGGTGCACTTCGTCGACGAGGGAGTGGACACGGGGCCGGTCATCCTCCAGCGCGCCGTCGAGCTGCCGCACGCCGAGACCGTCGAGGACGTATACGAGGTGCTGCGGCCCCTCGAGCACGAGCTGCTGCCCGAGGCGATCCGCCTGATCGCCGCCGGCGCGGTGACCTTCGACCCCGAGAGCCCCCGGCGTGTCCGCGTCGGGGGCAGCCGACCCGTATCCTCGAAGTAGCTGGCATGACCGATACGGCTCAGAGCACGCTCCAGACCGTCGCGCCGGCGGAGGTCGTGGTGCGGCGCGCCCTCCTCTCGGTCTCCGACAAGCGCGGCATCGTCGAGTTCGCCCGCGGGCTCGCGGAGCTCGGCATCGAGGTGGTCTCGACGGGCGGCACCGCCCGGGCGCTGGGAGAGGCCGGGGTCGACACCCGCGGCATCGAGGACCTCACCGGGTTCCCCGAGATCATGGACGGCCGGGTCAAGACGCTGCATCCGAAGCTCCACGCGGGCGTGCTCGCGGTCCGGAGCGATCCCGCGCACGTCGCCGCGGCGGCGGAGCACGGCGTCGAGTGGGTCGACCTCGTGTGCGTGAACCTCTATCCGTTCGAGACAACGGCCGCGCGGCGCGGCGTTCCCGATGCCGAGGTGATCGAGAACATCGACATCGGCGGCCCGACGATGATCCGCGCGGCGGCCAAGAACCACGCGTTCGTCGCGCCGGTCGTCTCGCCCGAGAGCTACGACGCGATCCTCGCCGAGCTGCGCGAGAGCGGCGCGCGGCTCTCGCCGACCACGCGCGAGAGCCTCGCCGCCGAGGCATTCGCCTACACCGCGCGCTACGACACCGCGATCGCCCGCTGGTTCGCCGAGCGGGGCGAGGCGTTCCCGCCGCTGCTCGTCCGCGCGTTCGAGAAGGAGCTCGACCTCGCCTACGGCGAGAACCCCCACCAGCGGGCGGCCTTCTACTCGCAGGTCGGGGCCCGCACGCACGTGCTCTCGATGGTGCGCCACATCGGCGGCCGCGACCTCTCGTTCAACAACCTGCTGGACCTCGACTCGGCGCGGCGGCTGCTGGGCGAGTTCCGCGTCCCCGCCTGCGTGATCGTCAAGCACAACAACCCGTGCGGCGCCGCCGTCGGCGAGACGGCGCTCGAGGCGTACCGTCGCGCGTTCGCCTCCGATCCGCAGTCCGCGTTCGGCGGCGTGGTCGCCCTCAACCGCGAGGTCGACCAGCCGCTCGCCTCGGCGCTCGTCGAGCAGTTCATCGAGGTGCTGTTCGCGCCCGCCTACACCGAGGCGGCGCTCGTCGTGCTCGCCCGCAAGGAGAAGATGCGCGTGCTCGAGAACCAGGAGCGCCGCATCGAGCGCATCGAGGAGCCGGAGGTCAAGCAGGTGATGGGCGGCGTGCTCGTCCAGGACCGCGACCTCGACATCGAGGACCGCGCGGAGATGCGGGTGGTCACCGAGCGCCCGCCGACCGAGGCGGAGTGGGGCGAGCTGCTCTTCGCCTGGCGCATCTGCAAGCACGTCCGGTCGACCGCGATCGTGCTCGCCAGGGACCTCGCGACCGTCGGCATCGGCGCGGGGCAGATGAGCCGCGTCGACTCCGTGCGGATCGCGCTCGAGAAGGCGGGCGAGGAGCGCACGCGCGGCTCCGTGCTGGCGTCCGACGCGGACTTCCCGTTCGCCGACGGCCCGCAGCTCGCGATCGCGGCGGGGGTCACGGCCATCATCCAACCCGGCGGATCGATCCGCGACCCGGAGGTCGTCCAAGCGGCGGACGAGGCCGGAATCGCGATGGTGTTCACCGGCCGGCGGCACTTCAGGCACTGATGGGCTACGAGCGCGACACCGCGGAGAGCATCGACACCCGGCGACTCGCCTCGGGCGGGCCGTGGGAGGAGCGCTACGGCTATGCGCGCGTGGTGCGCCGGGGCTCGCTCGTCGTCGTCAGCGGCTGCACGGCGATGGCGGACGAGGGCTATGTGATCGGCGGCGTCTCCGTCTACGACCAGGCGCGGGAGTCGATGGAGCGCGTCGTCCAGGCGCTCGACCGGGTCGGCGCCGGCCTGCCCGACGTCGTCCAGACGCGCATGTACGTGACCGACATCGAGCGCTCGGACGAGGTCGGGCGGGCCCACCGGGAGGTGTTCGGTGAGCACCCGCCGGCGACCGCGATGGTCGAGGTCGCGCGCCTGATCGACCCCCGGCTGCTCGTCGAGGTCGAGGCGATGGCGGTGGTCGCCACCCCGCACTAGTTTCCGGTCCGGCCGACGGGGGTACTCCCCGGGCCCGGGCTCCGCTCATGCCGATGATGGCCTCCTTCCGACGACACGCCGCCAGCTTCGGCCTCCACGAGGACGCGCTCCCCGACGGGACCCCGGTCCTCTGCGTGCGCGGTGAGCTCGATCTCTTCACGGCGCCCGAGTTCCGGGAGCGCCTCGCCAGCTGCGCCGAATCGGGGCGCGGCCGGGTCGTCGTCGACTTCGGCGGCGCGAGCTTCATCGACTCGAGCGGCGCCGCGGCGCTCCTGCAGGTCCGGCGCCTGCACCGCGACGACGCGCGCCTCGTGATCGTCAACCGCGATCCCGGGATCGGGCGCATCTTCGACGTGATGGGGCTCGACGAGCTGTTCTCGATCGTCGCCACGCGCGAGGAAGCACCGGCCGCGCTCGCCCGATAGCCACCCGGGCAAGCCTCTAGCATCTTCTTGCCCCTGTAGCTCAACTGGCTCGAGCGTCGTCCTTTTAAGTCGAAAGATGTGGGTTCGAGTCCCACCGGGGGCATCGACGAGCACCCGGCGGGGTCGTCCGCACAGACTGCGTAACATGCGACCCGTGGGCTGGCGGCTATTGGTAGGGGAATTGTGCTCGTCGCGCGCGTGATCGCCAAGCTCGAGCCGGGCGGCGCGCAGCTGTCGATGCTGCGCGTGATGGCCGAGTTGCGCGCGCACGGGATCGCCTCGGCGCTGCTCTGCGGCTGGGCGAACCCGGCGGGGATCGAGCTCGCGCGGCGGCACGGCGCGGAGCCCGAGGTGTGGGGCGATGGCGGGAACCTGCAGTGGGTTCCGGACCCGCGCTTCGCCGAGTGGCTCGGCCCCAGGCTCGCCGCCGCCGACGTCGTCCACGCCCACATGTTCGGCGCCTGGTGGGCGGCCGCGCGCGCTGCTCCGGCGGACACCCCGCTCGCCGCCAGCGAGCACAACCAGTACCTCTGGCCCGGTCGGCCGCGGAGCGCCGAGATGCGCGAGGCGCTCGCTCGCGTCGATGTCTTCTTCGCGCACGGGCCGAGCGCGCGCGCCACGGTGATATCTCACGG
>JAOPZQ010000555.1 GCA_025964075.1 Solirubrobacterales bacterium
ACCGGGCGCCCCGACGCGGCTCGCGCCGCGGCGCTCGAGGCCGGAACGGCGCTCCATGGCGCCGGGCTCAACATGGTCTTCGCGCCGGACGCCGACGTCGGCGGCGCGAGCGGCGTGGTCGCGGAGCGCACGTTCTCCTCGGATCCCGCGCAGGCGGCGGCGTTCACCGCCTCGGCGCTCGCCGGCTACGCGAAGGCGCGCGTGGTCGCCGCCGTCGGCCGCTTCCCCGGCGAGGGCGGCGCGTCCGCGGACCCGAACCTCGTCTTGGCGACGGTGGGCGGCTCGGTCGCGCAGCTCCGCGCGCGCGACATCGTCCCGTTCGCCGCCGTCGCGTCGACCGCGCCGGCGATCGCCGTCTCGAACGCGGTCTACGCCGCGTTCGACGGCGTCACGCCGGCGGTCCTCCTGCCCGAGGCGGTCGACCGGCTGCTCCGCCGCGAGCTCCGGTTCGCCGGGGTCGTCGTCAGCGGCGACCTCGGCGCGACCGTCCAGGCCACCGGCGGGGCGATCGGGGCGGCGGCCGTGCAGGCGCTGCGCGCGGGCTGCGATCTCCTCTACGTCCAGGGGAACTCGATCGAGCAGGAGACGGCCTACCGGGCCGTGCTGGCCGCCGCCCGCTCCGGCGCCCTGCCGCGGGCGAGGATCCTCGCGTCCGTCGAGCGACTGCTCGCGCTCAAGGCGAGCTACGGGTTGCTGGGGGCGGGTGCCGCGGCTCACGGATGATGGATTTCCGGTGCCCTGGGGAATATGGCGTCGGGGGACCGAGACCACCACCTAGGGAGGGTGGGATGCGAATCCGAGCTCTGACCATGGCCGGCGCGGCTGCTGCTGCGCTCGCCGCCGGTTCCACCGCGTCCGCCGGAGCAGCCGCGGGACCGCTGTCGCTCGCGTCGGGCCCGAGCCCGTTCGCCGCGTGCACGACCGGCCTCGATCCCGGTGCGCCCGCGGGAACCAACTACGTCAACGCCGAGACCGAGCCTTTCGTCGCGGTCAACCCGACGAACACGAGCAATCTGATCGGCGCCTTTCAGCAGGACCGCTGGTCCAACGGCGGCTCGCGCGGGCTGACGACGGCGGTGTCGTCCGACGGTGGCGGCACGTGGACGGAGCCCGCCGCGCCCCACTTCAGCAAGTGCGCCGGCGGCACCGCCGCCAACGGCGGCGACTACGACCGCTCGTCGGACCCGTGGGTCAGCATCGGACCCGACGGCCGGGCCTATCAGGTGAGCCTCTCGGTGAACGCCGCCCAGACGATCTCGGCGATCCTCACGAGCACGTCGACGGACGGCGGATTGACCTGGAGCGAGCCGGCGACCGTCCAGCGCGACGACTCGCCGACTCACTTCGTCTTCAACGACAAGGAGTCGCTGACCGCGGATCCGCACACGGCGGGCACCGCGTACGTCGTGTGGGACCGGAGCCGGTTCCCGAGCGACAGCGCGAACCCGAACGCGGGTCACTCCGTCGCCTTCCGGGGCGATCCGATGTTCTCGAAGACGACCGACGGCGGGCACACGTGGTCGACGCCGACCCGGATCACGCCGAACAACAACAACATGTTCACGATCGGCAACCAGATCGCGGTGCTCCCCGACGGCACGCTCGTCGACGTGTTCCACTTCGGCAAGGGCTCCGGGCAGGACGCCCCGAACGCGTCGTTCACGGGCGTCGCGCGGTCGTCGAACGGCGGCGCGACGTGGTCGAAGCCGATCACGATCTCGAACAACCCCGTTGTTCAGGACCGCGATCCGGACAACGGCGTGCCGCTGCGGACCGGCGCTGACATCGGAGGTGGCCTGCCCGACATCGCCGTCAACCCGACCAGCGGGACGCTCTACGTGGTGTGGGAGGACAGCCGGTTCAGCGGCACCCACGACGACATCGCCCTGTCGAAGTCGACGGATGGCGGCAGGACCTGGTCGACGCCCGTCAAGGTCAACCAGTCACCGCCGGGTGTCTTCGCCTTCACGCCGGTGGTCGACGTGCTGCCGGACGGCACCGTGGCGGTGGCGTACTACGACATCCGCAACAACACGCCCGCTCCGGGGCTCGACACGGACTACTTCGCCGTCGTCTCCCACGACGGCGGAGGCACCTGGACCGAGTCCCGCATCACGCCGGCCTCGTTCGACGACACGACGGCGCCTATCGCCCGCGGGTACTTCCTGGGGGACTACCAGGGCCTGACGAATGACGGAAGCGCGTTCAAGTCGTTCTTCGTCCAGACCAACAGCGACGACACGAGCAACCGCACGGACGTGCTCGCCTCGACGCTGACGCCGTAGGCATCGGGCTCCCGGTCGCCGGGCGCGTCTACAGCGCCCGGCGGCCGACGAGCGCCTTGCCGAGGGTCAGCTCGTCGGCGTACTCGAGGTCCGCGCCGACGGGCAGGCCGCTCGCCAGCTTGGTGACCGCGATGTCGGGATGCCGCGTGCGCAGGTGGTCGGCGATGTGGAGCGCGGTGGCCTCGCCGGTCGTCGTCGGGTTCGTGGCCAGGACGACCTCGCGGATCTCACCGTCCCCGAGGCGCGCGTAGAGCTCGGAGATCTTCAGGTCGTCGGGATCGACGCCGTCGATCGGCGAGAGCGCGCCGCCGAGCACGTGGTAGCGGCCCCGGAACTCGTGCGTGCGCTCGATCGGGATGACGTCGCCCGGCTCCTCGACCACGCACACCATCGCCGGATCGCGCCGGTCGTCGGCGCAGATCCGGCACCGCGGGCCGTCGGCGAGGTTGAAGCACACCTCGCAGAGGCCGATCCGCTCCTTGACCTCGCGGATCGCGTCGGCGAGGGCGAAGGCGTCCTCGTCGGTCTCCCGCAGGATGTGGAACGCGAGGCGCTGGGCGGTGCGCCCGCCGACGCCCGGTAGCTTCGCGAGCTCGGTGATCAGCCGCTGGACGGGCGGGGCGTGCATTAGTGGTTCGTCCGATGGGCCCGTGCGCCCTTGGGCGAGACCCGGGGGCCGCCAGGCAAGGACGCAGGATCGAAGGAATACCCCAGGTATTGCGAGATCCGAGGACACAGAATGGCGGTCATCCGGGGCCGTCCAAGGGTGTGCGGGTCTGTCGGACGGACCACCGCTCAGAACCCCGGGAGGCCCAGCCCGCCGAGGCCGCCCGCGCCGCCGAGGCCGCCGGTGACCGCGCCGAGCTTCTCCGCGGCGAGCTCCTGCGCCGCGCGCAGCGCCTCGTTCGTCGCGGCGAGGATCGTGTCCTGCAGCAGCTCGACGTCGTCGGGGTCGACGGCCTCCGGGTCGATGCGGATGTCCTTGACGACGAGGTCGCCGGTGACCCGGACCTTGACCATCCCGCCGCCGGCGGAGGCCTCGACCACCTCGTCCTTCAGCGCCTCCTGCGCGGCCATCATGTCCTGCTGCATCTTCTGAACCTGCTTCAGCATGTTCTGCATGTTCGGCGGCTGGGGCATCAGGTCTTCTCGGCTTCCTCTTCGACGATCTCCTCGGCGTCGAACTCGGCCACGAAGCGGCGGACCAGCTCGTCGCCTTCGAGGGTCGGATGCTCGGCCGCCGGGGCCAGGTCCTCGCGCACCTCGTAGACGAGGCGGAACGGTCGGCCGAGGACGGTGCGCAGCCCCTCGGCGGTCTCGATGCGGTTGCCCTCGCGTTCGGCCAGTCGCTTGTGGAACGCCTGATCGGGGGCGAAGGCGACGACGATCTCCTCCTCGCCGACGGCCACCGGGTGGCTCTCGGCGAGGGCGGCAGCGAGCATGCCGTTGCCCACGCCGACGGTCTCGACGACGGTCGGCCACAGCGCCTTGACCCCGTCGAGCCCGAGCCCGGCGGGGGTCGGGTCGGCGGCCGGCGCCGGCGGGGCGGCGGGCTCGGGAGCGGTCGGGGCGTGGGGCTCGGG
>JAOPZQ010000575.1 GCA_025964075.1 Solirubrobacterales bacterium
TCCTGGTCGGGGCCGATCTGGTTCACGTAGACCTCGTCGAAGCCGGCGTCGAGGAACTCGCGGATCTTCGCGACCACCGGCTCGGGATCGGGCCCGCATGGGACCTGCTCGGCCACCATGTCCTCGGTCACGATCTCGGAGGCCTGCTCGAAGTGCCGCGGGCTCGGCAGGATCTGGGCCAGCTCGCCGGGCAGGGCCTCGTTCGGCCACAGGCGATGCGCCGTGCGGCGCGCCTCGGCCTCGTCGGCCGCCCAGCACACCTTGAAGCCGCCCTGCGCCGGCCCCCTCCCGTCGTGGTCGCGATAGCGCTTCAGCCCGTCCGCGTCGGGCTGCACGCTCATGAAGCCGTCGCCGATGCGCGCGGCCGAGTCCACCGCCTTCGGGCCGAAGGCGGAGACCAGGATCGGGGGAAGCTCGTCGGGCAGCGAGTAGATCCGCGCGTTCTCGATCGTGTAGTGACGGCCGTGGTGGCTCTGGAAGCCGCCCTGCCACAGCAGCCGGATCACCGCGACGGCCTCCTCCAGCATCTCGAGGCGCACCTCGGCCTCCGGCCAGACGGCGCCGAGGATGTGCTCGTTGAGCGCCTCGCCCGACCCGACGCCGAGCCCGAAGCGCCCCGGCAGCAGCGTGGCGGTCGTCGCCGCCGCCTGGGCCACGACCGCCGGATGGATCCGGACGGTCGGGCACGTGACCGCGGTGGTCACGCGCAGCTCGCGGGTCGCCGCCGCGATGGCGCCGAGCGCCGTCCAGACGTGCGGGCTCTCGCCCTGCTCGTCGTTCCAGGGGTGGTAGTGGTCGCTGATCCACGCCGCGCGGAACCCGGCCTCCTCCGCGCGGCGGGAGATCGCCACGAGGTCGGGGGCGCCGTGCTCCTCGCAGGCGAGGAAGTAGCCGATGGTTGCCATGGCGCTTCCTCTACCCGCTTGGGCTAGAGGCTCGCCGGCGAATCTCCGTTCCGGAGCGCTGCCGCGCGCTCGGGCAGCGTGCCCGCGCCGATCGCGTCGCGGAGGTCGTCCATCAGCCGCGCCACGAAGTGGAGGTTGTGCAGCGTGAGGAGCCGGCCGGCGGTCGTCTCGCCGAGGCGCAGCAGGTGGTTGAGGTAGCCGCGGGGATAGCCCTCGGCGCAGGCCGGGCAGTGGCAGCCCTCGAGGATCGGCTCGGTCGAGCGCCGCCAGCGCGCGCCGGTGAGATCGACGCGCCACCGAGCGTCGGGCTCGGGGACGACCGCGACGCCGTGGCGCGCCAGCCGGGTGGGCATCGCGCAGTCGAAGGTGTCGATGCCGAGCTCGGTGCCGCGGATCAGGTCGTCGACGTCGCCGATGCCCAGCAGGTGGCGGGGCCGAGCGGGCGCGACGCGGTCGAGCGCCGCCGTCGCCCAGCCCACGACGGTGTGCATCTGGGCCTTGTCGGCGCCGAGCGAGCCGCCGATCGCGACGCCGTCGCAGCCGCTCGCCGCGACGCGTTCGGACGAGGCGATCCGCAGGTCCTCGAACACGCCGCCCTGGACGATCCCGTACACGCGCTGACTCTCGGGGCCGTGCTCGGCGTGCCACGCCAGGCAGCGGTCGAGCCAGCGGTGCGTGCGCTCGGTCGAGAGCGCCGTGTAGTCGCGGGGGACGTTGAACGGCGTGCACTCGTCGAAGACGAGCGCGATGTCGGAGCCCAGCGCGGCCTGCACCTCCATGCTCGTCTCGGGTCTCATGAACCGGCGGGAACCGTCGACATAGGAGCGGAACTCGACGCCCTCCTCCTCGATCGAGAGCACGGCGCCGGAGCGCGACGGTCCCTGGGGGGACCTGGGTGGGCGGGATTTCTTGATTTCGTCCGCGACGGTCCCGTGGCCCATGGAGAAGACCTGGAAGCCACCGGAGTCGGTGATGATCGGGCCGCGCCAGCGCATGAACTCGTGGAGCCCCCCGAGCTCGGCGATCAGGTCGTGCCCGGGCTGGAGGAACAGGTGGAACGTGTTGCCGAGAACCATCTCGTAGCCGAGCGCGGTGACGTCGCGCGGCTCGAGCGTCTTCACCGTCGCCTTCGTGGCGAGCGGGACGAACGCGGGCGTGCGGACGTCGCCGTGCGCGAGGCGCAGGACGCCGGCGCGGGCCTGGGACTCGGAGTCTCGCCGGTGGATCGCGAACATGCGACGCGAGACCCTACTGACGCGCTCCGCGGGCGCCCGCGGCGGGGCGGGCGCCGCACGTCCGCACGGCGTCAGGCCCGCCGTGCGGCGGGCCTGACGTCACCGATCGGGGCGTGCCCCCGAGGCGCTACGCCGTGACGGCGGTCTGACCGTTGGCCGGCGCCTCGTCGCCCTCGATCATCGTCGGGGCGTCGCCGCCTACGGAGATCGCCACGCGACGGGGCTTGCGCTCCTCGGGCTTGGGGACTCTCACCTCGAGGACGCCGTTCTCGAAGCTCGCGCTCACGCCCTCCGCGTCGATCCCCTCGGGCAGCGTGAGCGACCGGGAGAACGACCCGAACGCGCGCTCCAGGCGGTAGTAGCCGTCGGCGCGGCGCTGTTCGTCCTGCTTGCGATCGCCGGAGATCGTGAGGACGTTGTCCTCGAGCTCCACCTTGACGTCGGCTTCCGTGAGCCCGGGGAGGTCGACCTCGAGCACGAAGTGGTCGGCGCGCTCGACGAGGTCCATCGCCGGGATCCACCGGCGCCCCCGCTGATCCGGGCCGGAGGCGCCGGCCGCCGGCGTGTCGAAGAACGTGTTGAAGAGCCGGTTCATCTCCTGCTGGATGCTGTTGATCTCGCGCACCGGCTCCCACCGAATCATGGCCATCAGACTTCCTCCTGTGCAGCTATGAATACCGTGCCCCAGCAGTATGAAATCTTAGTCGCTGTCTGTCAAGTTTCATTTGCCGA
>JAOPZQ010000602.1 GCA_025964075.1 Solirubrobacterales bacterium
CGAAGATGCGGTCCGTCTCCGCGGCGGGCACCCCCGGGCCGTCGTCGCGGACGGCGATCCGCACCTCGCCGGCGAGGCCGCCGACGCGCACCTCGACCCGGCGCGCCGCGTGGCGGATGCCGTTGTCGATCAGCGGGTGGACGACCTGGGCGACGAGCGCCCCGTCCGCCCCGGCCATCGTCAAGCCGGGTGCGCCGGCGATCTGCAGCTCGACGTCATGGGCGCTGGCCGCCGCCTCGAGCGAGCCGACCACCTCCTGCACGGGGACGAACGGATCGCAGGAGCCGACGGCGCTGGTCGAGTCGCTGCGCGCCATGAGCAGCAGGGTCTCGATCGCCGTCGCCATCCGCTCGGTGTAGGCGAGGACGCGGCGCATCCCCTCGCGGAGGTCCGCCTCGCCCTGCCCGCTCCGGAGCGCCAGCTCCGCCTCTGCGCGCAGGCTGCTCAGGGGGGTTCGCAGCTCGTGCGCGACCTCGGCCGAGAACCGCTGCTCGTGGCGGATGACCGCGTCGATGCGGCCGAGCATCCCGTCGAGCGTCGCGGCGAGCCCCGTGAGCTCGTCGTGGGCCGGGCCCATGTCGAACCGGCGATGCAGGTCGTGCTCGCTCCACTCGCTCGCGCGCTCCGTCATCTCGGCGACGGGGCGCAGTGCGCCGCTCATCGCCCGGCCCACGACGAGGCCGCCGATCAGGAGCACGAACGCGTCGAGCGCCAGCGTGCTGACGAGCGCGATGTTCTCCGTGTGCCGGTAGGGCACGAGCGAGAGGCCGACGACGACGGTGCCGATCCGGCGGCGGCTGGCCGGGTCGTACACGGGCTCGGAGAGGAGGCGCATCGCGCCGACCGTCCGCTCCACCGCGCCCCGCGCCCGGGTGAGATCGACCGCGGCCCGCGCGACGGCCGGATCGGCCCGCGGCTGCTCGAGCGCGCGCCCGGCGGCGAAGACCCAGGCCTGCTGGTCGACCGCGCCGTCGTTCGGGGCCTCGTTCAGGCGGACGCGGCCCCCGCGCGTGTCGAGCGTCGCGAGCTGGGCACCCGCGCGGTTGCGCAGGACGGAGGACGCGTCGCCGCTGAGCTGCTTCGTCAGCAGCACGTTGACGCCCAGGCTCAGGAGGACGAGCCCGGCGCCGAGCACCGCGATCGAGGCCGTCATCAGACGGCCCCGCACACCCAGCCGGATCACGCGACCTGATACCCGACGCCGCGGGCGGTCTTGATCTGCTGGCGGCTGCCCGCCTCGCGAAGCTTCCGGCGCAGGCGCCCGATGTACGTGTCGAGCGTGTTGTCGTGGACGATCGCGCCGTCCGGCCAGGCCGCGGCGACGAGCGTGTGCCGGCGGACGACCTCGCCCGCCCGCGCGACGAGCGCGCCGAGGAGACGGAATTCGGTCGGCGTGAGCGCCACCGTGCTGTCGCCCACGCGCACCGCATGCCCCGCGGGATCGAGCTGCAGCTCGGTCTCCGCCGGCGCCGGCGCCCCGTCGGAGCGGCGCAGGAGCGCCTCGACGCGGACGACGAGCTCGGCGAGCGCGAACGGCTTCGCGAGGTAGTCGTCGCCGCCGGCGCGGAAGCCGGCGAGACGGTCCGTCAGCGACTCTCGAGCGGTGAGGAAGATGACCGGCGCGGAGACGCCGTGGGCCCGCAACGCCTGGCAGACGTCGCGTCCGTCGGCGTCGGGCAGGCCGATGTCGAGCACGAGCACCGCCGGTGGGTGCTCGGAGAACACCTCCACGGCCTCATGTCCCGAGGTGGTGGTGACGACCTCGACGTCGTCGCCGCTCAGGGCGCGCACCAGCACCGAGCGCAGCTCGGCGTCGTCCTCGCAGATCCCGATTCTGGCCGGTGGCAAGCGGCAATGATGCCTACGCGGTCGTAAGCGCAGGGTTAATGGTTCGGTTGCTCCGTAACGTGATCGCAACTCAAGGCCCGACCCCGGGCAACCGGCTCGAAGCGACCATCGGTCCCGTGATTCGCTCTCCCGCTCTCCAGACGCCGCGGGTTCGGGTGCGGCGCCCGGACGTGAGGGTCGAGCACCTCGCGCTCCCCGCGCTGTGCCTGATCTGCGCCTGCGCGCTCGCCCTGCGATTGGTCGAGCTGAGCCAGGTCACGGCGAACCCGTTCTACGACGCGGCCGTGCGCTCGATGGGGCGTTCGTGGCACAACTTCTTCCTCGGCGCCTTCGAGCCGGGCGGCCGCCTGTCGATCGACAAGCCCGCGGTCGACCTCTGGCTCCAGGTCCTGAGCGTGAAGGTGTTCGGATTCGGCTCGTTCGCGCTGAAGCTGCCGGAGGCGCTGGGCGGCGCCGTCGCGGTGCCGCTGCTCTACGACACGGTCCGCCGACTGTTCGGCCGCGGCGCCGGCCTCGCGGCCGCGGCGGCGCTGGCCGTGCTGCCCGTCTCGGTGCTCACCTCGCGCAGCGACACGATGGACTCGGTGATGATGGCCTTCCTCGTGGGCGCGGCGTGGCTCACCGTGCGCGCCGCGCAGAAGGACCGGCTGCTGCTGATCTGCGCCGCGGGCGCCGCGATCGGCGTCGCGTTCAACTTCAAGCTCTTCGAGGCCCTCGTGCCGGTCCCGGCGCTCGGGCTCCTCTACCTGCTCGGCTCGAGCGCCCCGTGGAAGCGGCGGATCATCGGTCTCGCCGCGGCCGGGGCAGTGCTCGCGGCGGTCAGCCTGTCTTGGGTCGGCGCCGCCACGCTCGTCGGCCACAAGGGCAACCCGTACCCGATCGGCTCCTCCAACGGCACCGTGTGGGACGTCGTCTTCGGCTTCAACGGCAGCGGGCGGCTCGTCTCGCCGGCCTCGGCGGGGAAGGTCGCCTCCGCGCCGAGCCCGACGCGGCTCCTCCAGCGCGGCGGCCAGCACTACGGCTCCCTGCTCGGCTCGGAGCTCGCGCCGGCCGTGCTCCTGGGCGTCCTCGCGCTCCTGCTCGCCGGCCGCGGGCGCTCCCGGCTCGAGCGCGCGGGCGCGGTCTCGCTCGTGGTGTGGCTCGCAATCGGCGTGGTCCTGTTCAGCCACATGGCGCGCCTGCATCAGCGCTACGTCGAGGCGTTCACGCCCGCGATCGCGGCCGCGCTCGGCGTCGGGCTCGCGGCGCTGGCGACGCGCGGCCGAAGGGAGTGGCTACGCGTGGCCGCGACGATCGGGGTGCTCGGCTTCGTCGTCTGGTACGCGAGCTACCTCGGACGCGGTGAGCCGACGGCCGTGCGGATCACCGTGATCGCGGCGGTTGTATCGGCAGTCGTGCGGATCGTCGTCGCGCTGCCGCGGCCCGACCTTCCGGGGCGACGGGCGTTGAGCGTGGCGGTGCCGATGCTCGCCACGGTGGCCTGCCTGGCGCTGCCCGCGGCGGTCTCCCTCGCGCTCGTCCGGACGCATGCATCCGACGCCGGACGCCTGGCGCTCGTCCCGCCCAAGGAGGCGGCGAGCCTCGAGGCGTTCCTGCGCAGCCACCGCGGCACGACGCGCTACGACCTTGCCACGTACGACCCGTCGCGCGTCGCGGCGATGATCGTCGACGGCATCCGCCCGATCCTGCCGCTGTCCTCGTGGCTCGGCCGTCCGCTCGTCACCCTGCATGAGCTCCGCGCGCGCGCGGCCGCGGGCGAGGTCCGCTACGTCCTCACCAATTCCGCCGGATGCAAGAACCCCAAGCTGACCAGGACCGCGGGCTGTCTGCCGGCTGTCCGGTGGGTCAGAAAGCACGGCCTCGACGTCTCCGCCCAGGCGGGCCTCGCCACCCCACTGCACCTGTACGACATCGCGCACCGCTAGATTCCGCGCGTGCGTCGCGCGCTCGCGGTCCTGCTGCTGGGCATCGTCGCTGCCCTGCCCGGCAGCGCTCATGCTGCCGTGCGCCGCGGCTGCGGGGTGCCCGGGAACCACATCTACAACATGACCTGGGGCGGGATCGCCCGGACCGCCGTCCTCCACGTCCCGCGGAGCTACGCGCACCGTCGGGTGCCCCTGGTCATCGGGCTCCATGGCGCCGGGGGGAACGGCCCCGACTTCGAGGAGTACTCCGGCCTGGCGACGCAGTCCGAGCGCGGGGGCTTCGTCGCGGTGTTCCCGTCGGCGCCCGGGGTGAAGCCGTTCTGGAACATCGCCCGGTACGCGCAGGGCGCGGACGACGTCGGGTTCATCGGGGCGCTGATCGATCGCCTCGTGCTCACCGGCTGCGCGGACTCCGGGCGCGTCTACGCGACCGGCGTGTCCAACGGGGGCGGGATGGCGGCGCTGCTCGGGTGCGCGCTGTCGGACAAGATCGCCGCGGTGGCTCCGGTCGCGGGCGGCTACGCGTCGCTCCCCGCGTGCACGCCCACGCGGGCGGTGTCGGTGCTGGAGATCCATGGCAGTCGCGATCGCGTGGTGCCCTACGCCGGCATCCCCCCGGAACGGCGGGGAAGCGTGCCGCGGTTCCTGACGAGCTGGGCGACCCTCGACGGCTGCTCGCAGGCCTCTCAGCGCCTGTCGATCGCTCGGGCCACGGTCCGGGACCTGTGGATCGGCTGCCGGAGCGGTGCCCGTGTGGCCGGCATCAAGCTCTACGGCGCCGGACACGAGTGGCCGGGGGGGGATCCGCCCCAGGACGACGGACCGTCGGACCTCGACGCCGCGAAGGCCGTGTGGAACTTCTTCGCCTCGGTCCCGCCGATGGGCGCGGCCGGGAGCGCCGCCGCGGGTGGGTAGCGGTCCGTCGCGCCCGGTGCCCTATGCCGGCATGCCGGTGCAGGTCGTCCACTTCGGCGTCACCGAGGACGGCGTCGTCGAGGCCGTCCACGACGAGGGACGGACGGTGGTCGTCGCCGGCCAGCCGTTCACCCTCCGCGCCCTGAACGGGCACTTCGTGCGCGAGGACGAGCCGCACTACGGCACCCGCCTGTCGCTGCGCGCCGCATGAGCACCACGGCGCCCTCCGTCCGCGACGAGCGGCTCGACGGCTTCCGCCTCGTCGCCGCGATGGCGGCCGTCATGTGGGTCGTCGAGGTGGTCGACTCCCTCGACAGCCACCGGCTGGACCAGTGGGGCATCAAGCCCCACCACCTGGACGGGCTGGTGGGGGTCCTCACGGCGCCGTTCCTGCACGTCAGCTTCAACCACCTGATCTCGAACACCGTCCCGTTCCTCGTCATGGGGTTCGCGATCGCGCTGAAGGGCGCCGCGCGCGTCGCCGCGGTGACCGCCATCGTCGCGGTCGCAGCCGGGCTCGGGACGTGGCTCATCGGTCCGTCGAATTCGGTCCACATCGGCGCCAGCGGCGTCGTGTTCGGCTACGCCACCTACCTCATCAGCCGCGGCGCGTTCAACCGCAGCGCGCTCGAGCTCGGGATGGGCCTCGTCGTCGCGGTGTTCTGGGGGAGCGCGCTGCTGTCCAGCGTGCTCCCGCGCGACCACATCTCGTGGCAGGGTCACCTGTGTGGAGGCATCGGCGGCGTCATCGCGGCGTCGCTGCTGGCGCGACCGCGCCGGCGTGCAGCGGGTACGCTGCCGCCATGACGGGAGGAAGGCGGGCGGGTCGCTGCGCGCTGGTCATCGGCGCGCTGATGGTGGTTGCGGTGGTCGGCGGGTTGCCCGCCGCCGCGTCGGCCGATCCGGCCTACGCGCCGCTCGATCAGCCCGGCGTCCCGCTCGACGTCCCCGCGGGCAAGTTGCAGGCGGCGCTCCACTGCACGGCCAACGTGCGGGCCGCGAGCCGGGAGCCGGTGCTCCTCAACCCTGCCACCGGGGTCACGGTCGACCAGAACTACTCGTGGAACTGGGAGGTCGCGCTGACCAGGCTCGGGATCCCGTGGTGCGCGTACGACGCGCCGTCGCACACGCTCGAGGACATTCAGGTCTCCGGCCAGTACCTGGTCTACGCGATCCGCGCGATGTACGCGATGGCCGGCCGCAAGATCGCGGTCATGGGCCACAGCCAGGGCGGCATGTCGATGCGCTGGCCGCTCCGGTTCTGGCCGGACACACGGGGGATGGTCGAGGACGTGATCGGCTTCTCGGGCTCCAATCACGGCACGACGACGGGGACCGACTGCACGCGCGGCTGCCCGCCCGCCGACTGGCAGCAGGCCGCGAACGCAAAGTTCGTCGCCGCCCTCAACTCCTACGCCGAGACGTTCGCGGGCATCTCGTACACGGAGATCTTCACGCACACCGACGAGGTCGTCACCCCGAACAGCGGCGAGCACGCGAGTGCGGCGCTCCACACGGGCGGCGGGTCGGTCCTCAACGTCGCGACGCAGGACCTCTGCCCGGGCGACGTCTACGAGCACCTGACGATCGGCACGATCGACCCCGTCGCCTATGCGATCGCCGTCGACGCTCTCACCCATCCCGGGCCCGCGAGCCGTGGGCGCGTCCCGAGCTCGGTCTGCTCCCAGATCCGGATGCCCGGCGTCGACCCGCTCAACGTCAACAGCTACGTCCAGATCCTCGCGGGCGCCCCGGGCCTGCTCGCCGTGGCCACGCCCGGCTTCAACCTCGTCGGCGTGCGCGAGGTCAAGAGCGAGCCGCCGCTCGCGTGCTACGTGTTCGCGAGCTGTCCGGGGCAGGCCGTGGTGAGCAGCGGACCGGGCGGCCGCTGCACCTCGAAGCGCCGGTTCACGTTCGCGCTCGACGCCTCGCTGCGGCGCGTGACGGTGCGCCTGGACGGCAGGCGCGTGCGGGTGCGCCGCGTGCGCGGGCGCCGCGTCGTCACGATCGACCTGCGCGGGATGGGGCGGCGAACGGCCGTGGTGACGATCCGCGGCGTGCGGAGAGACCGGCGGCGCGTGACCGTGACCCACCGCTATCACCCGTGCTCGGCGAGGAACCGGTAGCGGATGAGCACTGGCCGCGGCCGGCCTGAACGCGACCGGGGCAGGCCGCTTGGCAGCCCGCCCCGGGTCCTTCCCGGCTCGCGCCGTCGCCGCTAGAGCTTCAGCGTGCGCTGCACGATGGTCGTCGCCTTGCCGTTCACGAGGACCGAGACGACGAGCCGGTAGCGCCTGCCGCGGGTCGCCTCGAGCGACACGCGGCCGGACCTCACCGTGCGCGCCGTCGACACGGTGCGGCTGCCCCGCTTGAGCACGAGGCGCGCCTCGTGAACCCGTGTCGAGGTGAAGGTGACCTTGCACGTCACCTTCACCTTCTTGGCGCTCTTGCGCTTGCTGACCGTGCAGGTCACCTTGGCGTCGCGGCCGTTCCTGCCGGCCGGACCCTGGGGGCCCTGCGGGCCTGTCGCGCCGGTGTCGCCCTTGGGGCCGGGGGGACCCGTCGGGCCCGGCGGACCGGTGGGCCCCCGGTCGCCCGAGCCGCACACGGTGTAGCTCGGCGGCACGTTCATCTGGGACAGCTTGTGCATGTTCCCGATCAGGCTGTTGGCGTTCGCGATGAACGTCATGGCCTGCGCGTCGTCGAACGTCCCGGCCGGCGTGGCCGCGGTGTTCAGCATCGTCTGCATCTGGCCGGCCAGCGCGTCGCGCTGGTCGCGACACGCCGTGAGCTGCGCGTCGAAGCCGTCGTAGAGCGACGAGCTCGTCGTCGCCACCGCGGTGGTCGAGACCACCTCGGCGTCATGGCCGAACTGTCCGAACGGCGCGTTCAGCTGCTTCAGCGCCCCGGCCAGCTCGGTGAACTTCGTGAGATGCCCGCTGATCCCCGGCGTCAGGGCGTTGGCCGTGAGCGCCTGGGCCATGACGGAGCCGTCGGACGCGTAGTCGTCGTGGAGGCCGAGCGCGGCGAGCATCGTCGGCCGGATGTCCGTGTGATCCGTCCACACGTCGCCCGTCTGGCCGAGGTTCTGCACGTCGGGCCCGACCATCCCGACCCACGTCCGCGCGATCTCCGGGTTGTCGTCCCCGTGGTTCCATGCGAAGCCGGGACCCACGACCGGGCAGCCCGCGGCCGAATTCCCCGTGCAGCTCTGGTTCTGGAAGAAGTAGTCCGGGTTCGCGAACCACGTGAACGAGGGCGTGCGCAGCGGATCCGCGTTCGTCATGTGCAGGATGTCCTGCGTCACCTTGTCCGCGATGTGCTGTGTGAGCACGTCCTGGTTCTGCGTGCGGGGATTCGCGATCGTCAGGCCCAACAGGTCGCGCTCGACGCTGCGGACCTTGGGATCGGTGGGCGTCGGCGGGCCGTTCGGGTCGTTGTGGATGTAGAACGTCGGCGCGTCGTCGAAGTGGAAGTCGAGCGGAGTGACGTTGCCCGTCTCCGACGCGAGCAGGTTCTTCAGGTTGACGTCCACCTCGCCGACGGTGTTCGGGCCCGTCGTGCCGGGCGTGTAGGTGCAGAAGGTGTGCACCCCGTCGCAGCCCGGGTTGGTGGGCGGGCCGCCGGCGTAGTGGTCGCCCTCGTCGACGGTGAACACGAACAGCGTGTTGGTCTTGTCGATGCCGTCCGCCGACAGGCGGGCGAAGAACGCCTGGAACGCCTGGTTGTAGTGCTGGAGCTGCTGCGCGTAGCAGGCGGAGCCGGGACCGTTCGCGTTCCCGCCGTTGCAGCCCTCGTGGTCGTCGTGGGCGTCGGCGATGTACGTGTAAGTGATCGGGATCCCGGCTTCCTGCATCGCCGCGACGTAGCCCAGGCTCTGGGCCGCGCTCGGGTTGAAGCCCGGGAAGCCGTTGTTGCCGGTCGAGTCCTGGATCGGGCTCGGCGCGGGGAACCCGGTGCACGGGGCGCCGCACGGGTTAGCCGTGTGCGAGAAGTCGTACACGTCGTTGACGGCCGGCGCCAGGTTGTTGACGTTGCCGTTGGCCGCGCCGTTGGCGTCCTGCGTCGAGGGCGTGAACGCCGTCGGGTCGTGGACGACCTGGTTCGCGGCGGTCGCCCCGAACAGGCCGTTGAAGCCCGTGTAGCCACCGGGCTCGTCGGGCAGCGCGTCCGACTGGCCACCGTGGGCGTTCGTGCACACGGTCGAGGCCGGAGCGCAGTGGACGGCGATGCCCTCGAAGTTGGCCACGGCCTGGTTGCGCCGCTGTGTGCCGGACGCGCCGCCGTTCGACCAGTCCGCGAACGTCGCCTGGCCCGAGGGGTTACCGAACACCTTCGTGATGTCGCCCGACGCCGTGGTCTTCGTGTTCTCGAGCTCCATGTTGGCGATCGAGAACGCGCCGACGTCGCAACCCGCGCGGGTGTAGGGCACCCACGGCGCGGGAGTGTTCTTCTGCCCGTTCGTGATCAGGTTCGGCAACGGGTCGTTGTTCGTGGTCTGATCGGTCCAGTAGGTGAACGCGGGCGCGGCGAAGGCGTCGATCGACCCGTCCGGCTTGAAGACGCCGTACGAGTTCGAGACGGTGATGCCGTTGCGGTCGGGGTAGAGGCCGGTGAGCGCCGACATGATCCCGCCCGCCGTGTGCGAGATCAGGACGGTGTGACTGTTCGAGTTGAGAGTGCCCTGCTGCGCCAGGAAGTCCCGCAGCGCCGGGGTCTGCTCGAGGTCCGAGGGAACGTTCGCGTTGTCACGCGTCAGGTGCGTGTTGTCGAACTGGACGTAGACGACGTGATGGATGCTGCCGCCGGGGCCGAGCGAGCACGTGCCCGCCGCCGAGGCGACACCCGTACCCACAGCCGGTATGACCACGAGGGCGGCGATGACCATCGCCCCGCTCAACCAGGATCGGACAGAGCCTCTGCGCACCGCGACACCTTTCCCCGAATGACGGACACGGCAGCCTGGTCTGGCCGAAGTCGCGGCATGTTACGCCGATGTTGCGTCCCTGTCACTGGTCGGTGATGTCGGCGCACTGACAACCGTTGGAGGGGGTCAGGTCAGCCGGTACGTCCCGCGAGCGACGATCACCGCCGACCCGCCGACGACGATCCGCTCGACGCGGTCCGCCGAGCCCTCGACTCGGGCGTGGAGGAGGGACGGACGGCCGATCTCGGCACCCTGTCGGATCTCGATGTCGTCACCGAAGGCGATGCGGCCGTGGCGGGCCAGGTGAAGCGCCAGCGGGCCGGCGGCGGAACCGGTCGCCGGGTCCTCGACGACGCCGAGGCTCGGCGCGAACATCCGGGTCTTCCACCGCGCGGCGGCGCCGGCGAAGGTGCTGACGCCGAGGCCGTCGTCGTCGGGGAAGGCGCCGAAATCCGGGCGGAGCGCGGCGACGGCCTCCTCGCTCGGCAGCTCGACGTAGACGTGCCGCGGCCCGTTGCGGTAGGCCTCGACCGGGAGGCCGGAGCGCTCGACGCCCAGCGCGCGCAGGAGCTCGGCCGCGCGCTCGTAGGGCTCGACGGTGGGGATCGGCTGCTGCATCCGGCCGAAGACGACGCGCTCGCCGTCGCGCTCGAGGTCGACGGGGACCATGGCGGCCCGCGTCTCGAGCACGATCCGCGAGCCGCCGTCGCGCTCGCCGAGCACGAACGCGGTGCCGAGGATCGGGTGCCCGGCGAACGGCAGCTCGCTCGCGGGCGTGAAGATCCGCACGCGGGCGTCGCCGCCCTGCTCGGCCGGCAGGACGAACACGGTCTCCGAGAGGTTGAGCTCACGCGCCGTCTGCTGCATGCGCTCGCCGGAGAGGTCGGTCGCGTCGGTGAAGACCGCGAGCTGGTTGCCCTGCAGCGGCGTGTCGGTGAACACGTCGGCGATCACGTACGGGTGGTCGGCCATGGGCCAGGTATAGCGGTTGGGAGAATCGGGCGACGGCGTCGCCGCCCGGCGGCCGGCGGCTCGCTCAGGCGACGAGCGCGCGCAGCTTGCCGAGCGACTCCTCGGCGGCCTGCTGAGCCGACTTCGCCACGGAGTCGCCGAGCGGGCCGGCGAGCGGGCCGCCGGCGAACGTCGTCGCGAGCGTCACCGTGGTGGCGCCGTCGTCTGCGGCGAGCTCGAGCGAGGTCCCCAGCGTGATGCCCATCGGTCCCTGGCCGTCGAAGACGATGCGGCTCGGCTCCTCGAGGGCGGTGACGTTCCAGGTCGCCTCGCCCGGCATGCCCATGACCGTGATCTTCTCGCGGAAGCTGGCGTCGGCGGCGAGCGTGGGGACGCCGTCCGGGAAGCCCGTGTGGGCGACGTTCCACTCGCCGTAGCGGCCGAGGTCGGAGGCGATCGCCCAGACCGCCTCGGCGGGGGCGGGGATCTCGATTGAGCTCGTGACGGTGGGCATGCGCGCCAGCGTACCAGAACTAATCAATCGCTTGAAATGTTAGCGCATGTGGTCGAGTTGGGCGTAGAGCGCGAGCAGGTGGGAGCGCGTCGTGCGCCAGCGGCGGCCGACGTCGCGGGGGTTGCCGAGCGCGGCGAGCATCGCCAGGCCGCGCATCGCCGCGAGCGTCGTGTCGAGGAGCGCGGGGGCGCCGGGGGTCGACATCACGTCGGGGAAGAGATCCATCCCCTCCTCGGCGATCATGCGCGTCACGTCGCGGGTCACGTCGCGCAGCGAGTCGCGGAGCTCGGGGTCGGTCCGCGCTGCGACCCACAGCTCCATCGTCGCCATGAACACCGGACCGTTGTGGAGGGCCCAGATCTTGTCGAGGAGCCACTCGAGCCGGCGCTGCGGGCCGCCGGTGTCCGGCGGGATCTGCTCGCGGATCTCGCCGGCGAGCTTCGTCGCGAGATGGCGAACGGATTCGGCCACGAACTGCGCGCGCGTGGGGAAGTAGTGCATCTGCGCGCCCTGGGAGACGCCGGCGCGCTCGGCCACCTTGCGCGTCGTCAGGTTGGCGTAGCCCTCCTCGACGAGGCAGGCGATCGCCGCGTCCAGGAGGGCGGAGCGTGTCGCCGCCCGGCGCTCGGCCTGCGTCCGGCGCGGCTTGGGTTCGCTGGCAGCCTGACGAGCCATGGCATCCACCCTATCTCTCGGTCCATGGTAACAAATCAATCGCTTGATTGGTTTATGTGGTACGGTCCGGCCGTGGATCTCGACGACACGCCCGCCCAGGCGGAGTTCCGCGTTCGCGCCCGGGCGTGGCTCGAGGAGCACGGGACGGACTCCCCGCCGCCGGTCCGCGGCATCCACGTCGCCGATCCGGCGCCCTACCGGCGGTGGCAGGGGCAGCTCGCGCGCGCGGGCCTCGTCGGGGTCACGTGGCCGGCGGAGTACGGCGGCGGCGGCCTCGGGCCGATCGAGGACCTGATCGCCGCCGAGGAGCTGATGCGCGCCGGGTGCGCGTCGATCATCGACCACATCGCGGTCGGGGAGCTCGGGCCGACGCTGATCGCCTACGGCACCGAGGAGCAGAAGCGCCGGTACGTCGCACCGATGCTCCACGGCGAAGAGGGCTGGTGCCAGCTGTTCTCCGAGCCGGCCGCCGGCTCCGACCTCGCGGGCATCCAGACGCGCGCGCGGCGCACGCCGAGCGGCTGGCAGATCGACGGCCAGAAGGTGTGGACGACGCTCGCGCAGTTCGCGGACTTCGGGCTGCTGCTCGCCCGCACGGATCCCGACGTGCCCAAGCACCGCGGCCTGACGATGTTCGTGATCGACATGCACGCGCCGGGCGTCACGGTCCGGCCGCTGCGCCTGATGTCGGGCAGCGCGCCGTTCAACGAGGTGTTCCTCGACGAAGTCGCGCTGCCCGCGGACGCGACCGTCGGCCCGGTCGACGGCGGCTGGGGCGTGGCGATGACCACGCTCATGTTCGAGCGGCTGATGGCGCTCGCGGCGTTCGAGCACCTGGCGCCGCCGCCGGAGGCCCTCCTCGCGCCGGTCGCGAACCACCCCGCCGTGGCCGACGCCGACGTGCGCCGGCGGATCGCCGAGCTCACCGTCGACCGGCTCGGCCTGCGCTTCGCCGGCTACCGCGCGCTGACGGCGATCCAGGACGGCCGCATCCCCGGCCCCGAGGCGGGGCTCGGCAAGATCGGCGTCGTCGAGGCCGGCCGCAAGGCCGCGGCGCTGATCGCGGAGATCCTCGGCCCCGACGCGCTCGAGGGCGAGTGGGGCGAGCTCGGCGCCGAGATGCCGGGCATGCGCTCGGCGGGCGGCACCGAGGAGATCCTGCGGAACACGATCGCCGAGCGCGTGCTCGGGCTGCCGCCGGAGCCGCGGGTGGACAAGGGCGTGCCCTTCAGCGAGCTGGGGCGCAGGCCCGAGGCCGTGGCGTGAACTTCGGCCTCTCCCACGAGCAGACGCTGTTGCGCGAGGCGGCCGCGGACGCGCTCTCGCGGATC
>JAOPZQ010000657.1 GCA_025964075.1 Solirubrobacterales bacterium
GGGTCGGCGGCGAGCGCCGCGGTGACGGCGTGGAGCTGGCGCACGACGTTCCCCACCGCCGAGCCCTGGTCGTTGACCTCGCGCACCGCCGCGGTGACCTGCGCCAGCGTCGGAGCGGCGGCGCGCAGCGTGCGCGCCACCTCAGCGCCGCGGCCGCGCGTGCCCGCGTCGAGCGACGCCAGGACGGCGTGCACCGAGCGCCGCGTGGCGGGATCGAGCGTCGAGAGCACGTCGTCGACCTCGACCGGCTGGTCGGTGCGCGCGAGGCCGAGCACGGCGCCGTCGGGCAGCACGGGTCCGTCGCCCGGCGAGAGCGCGACGTAGCGGTTGAACTCGCCCGAGAGCGAGGCGCGCCGCAGGTCGGCGGTCGCGCCGCGGCGGAGCCGGACGCCGTCCCCGAGGGACAGGGTCACGCGGGGGTAGCCGTCGGCGCCCAGGTGGATCGAGTCCACGTGGCCGACCTGGACGCCCGCCACCGTCACCTTGGCGCCGCTGACGAGGCCATCGACCGAGTCGAACACCGCGACCGCCCCGCGGCCGCCGCCGCCGCCGAGGGCGATGACCGCGGCGACGGCGAGGAGCGCGGCCGCGAGCGCGCCGAAAGCGAGCCGCGTCCTCATCCGATCGGGATGCGCGGGTTCGCGTTCCAGAAGACCAGCGTCCCCGCCATCGAGATCAGCGTGACCCCGACGATGCTCACCGCCATCGAGCGCGCCGTCGCCACCCCCACGTCCACGGGTCCGCCGCGCACGCCGTAGCCGAAGTAGAGCGCGACGACGATCACGAACCCGGCGATCGTCAGGCCCTTGACCATGGAGTAGACGAGGTCCCAGACGTCCTGGAAGGCGAAGAAGTAGGTCCCCCACGTCCCGGGCGACACGTCCCCGAAGCGCAGGACGGACATCAGGTACGCCGCGCCGTCGGCGCTCGCGATCGCGAGGAGGTAGGCGATCGGCACGACCGCGGCGGCGCCGACGAGCCGGGTGCCCACGAGGTAGGCCATCGCCCGCACGCCCATCGCCTCGATCGCGTCGACCTCCTCGGCGACGCGCATCGCCCCGAGCTCGGCGACCATCCCGCAGCCGACCTTGGCGGCGAGCACGTAGCCGAAGACGAACGGCACCACCTCGCGCAGGGCGCACCAGGCGCTGAAGCCGCCGGCGACCGGCGCGGTGCCGAAGGACCGCGCGAGCGCGCTCGACTCGAGCCCGCACGAGCCGCCGGCGAGGAACGCGATCGCGACGATGACGAGGACGCTCGTGGTCGCGACGTACGCCGCCTGGCGGATCGCCTCGCCCGCGTAGCGGCGGACGTGGGGGAGGTCGCGCAGCGCCCGGCCGAGGAACGCGACGAGGTCCCCGGCGGTGGCGAGGAAGCCCTGCGGAGCGGCGGCCTCGCGGTTCACCGGAACACTCCCACGTCGGGCCTCGCGGCCAGGAAGTACTGCGTGTAGACGAGGTTGACCAGGAAGATCGCCAGCAGGCATCCGACGATCGAGCGGTTGACCGCGCGTCCGACGCCCTGCGGGCCGCCGCTCACGTTGAGGCCGTGCCACCCGCAGATCGTCCCGATCAGCATGCCGAAGATGCCGACCTTGATCACGCTCGCCGCGAGGTCGAGGAACGTCGCGTTCGCGTTGAAGCTCGCGAGGAACGCGCCGGAGGTGCCGCCGAGGACGCCGACGGAGGCCAGGTAGCCGCCGAACACGCCGAACAGCAGGGCGACGACGTCGAGGCCCATCATCGTGAGGGTCAGCGCCAGGATCCGGGGGGCGACGATGTTGCGGATCGGGTCGACGCCGAGCAGGCGCAGGGCGTCCATCTCGCCGCGGACCACCCGCGCGCCGAGCTCGGCGGTGATCGCCGTGCCGACCACGCCCGCGACCACCGTCGCGGTCACGAACGTGCCGAACTCGCGCACGATCGCCACGACCATGAAGCCGCCGGCGCGGTCGATCGAGCCGAACGTGAGCAGGAAGTTCCCCGCCTGCAGGCCGGGGCCGGAGAACCCCCACGCGGCGACGGCGATCGCGATCGGCGGGAGCGCGTGCCTGAGGATGAACAGGCAGTGGAGCACGAACTCGCGCCGCCACGGGAACGGCGGCTCGACCAGCGCCGCGAGCGAGCGCAGGAACAGGGCGGCCATGCCGCCGAGACGCTCCAGATGGGAGAGCGCGATGTCGATGAAGGTCCCCGCCGTTCGTCCCTGCCCGGAGGCGGCCGGGCTCCCGCGTGGCCGCACATCCGAGAATCTCAATAATTCTGGTCGAGATAGTACTAATACTGCAACCCTCATCATTCGCCCGATGAGCGCACCGCCGGACTCGCCGTGGCCGCGGCTCGCGCGGCTTCCCCTGGTCGTCGAGGGCTACGGGCTCGAGCGGCTCGAAACGCCGCGCTGGGCCGGGGTCGAGCGGTCGACGACGATGATCCGCCTCCGCGGCGCCGGCACCGACGGGCTCGGCGAGGAGATCACCGCGTTCGCCGAGGAGCAGGAGGCGCTGCACGCCGCCGGGCCGTCGCTGCCGCTCGCGGGGGAATGGACGCTGGAGGGCTTCTGCGCCCACCTCGCGACGCTGGAGCAGTGGCCGGCGCCGCCCCGGTGGGAGCCGGCGCGCCTGTGGCGCAACTGGGCGTACGAGTCGGCGGCGCTCGACCTCGCGCTGCGCCAGACCGGCCGCGCGCTGCACGAGGTCGTCGGGATCGAGCCGCGACCCGTGCGCTTCGTCAACTCGCTCGGCCTCGGCGAGGAGCCCTCGACCGACACGATCCACCGGCGCCTGACGCGCTACCCCGGGCTGCGGTTCAAGCTCGACGCCGTACCCGCCTGGACGCCGGCGCTGATGGCCGAGCTCGCCGCGACGGGCGCGGTCGAGACGATCGACTTCAAGGGCCAGTACGGCCTCGAGGTGGAGGACGACGACGCGCTCGTGGCGATGTACGACCACGTGCTCGCCGCGTTTCCCGACGTGATCCTCGAGGATCCCCACGACCGCCCGGAGATCGCGACGCGCCTCGCGCCCCACGTCGATCGCGTCTCCTACGACGCGCCGATCCACGCCGCGGAGGACATCGGGGCGACGCCGCTGCCGGTGCGCATCGTGAACGTGAAGCCGTCGCGGATCGGCGGCCTGCGGGCGCTGCTCGAGCTCTACGCCCACTGCGAGCGTGACGGCCTGCGCATGTACGGCGGCGGCATGGGCGAGCTGGGCGTCGCCCGAGGTCAGATCCAGCTCCTCGCCTCGCTCTTCCATGCGGACGCGCCCAACGACGTGGCCCCGACCGCGTTCAACGCGCTCGATCCACCCGAGGGACTGCCGTCGAGCCCACTGCCCCCGCGGCCGGAGCCGACGGGGTTTCGCTGGACGCTCTGAGTCCCGCTCCCGCCGGACCCGCTGAGTCCGCGCGCGAATTGGCACACGTGCGCGCGCCCATTGGCACACGTCGTGTCTAGATCCGTGACATCGCCCGCCGTACCTTGGCTTTCCGTCCGATCCGTCCGACCCGCGGCCTAGCCTGGCGGGTCCGAAAGAAGAGATTGCGAGGAGCCCCGTGAGCGTCACCATCGACCCCAAGGCCGCGAAGGCCCGCGACGCCGCCCTTCAGGGCGCGCTGTCTCAGATCGAGCGCGAGTTCGGCAAGGGCATGGTCATGCGCATGGGGGACGAGGGCGCTCAGGTCAAGGTGGACGCGATCCCCACCGGCGCGCTCTCGCTCGACCTCGCGCTGGGCATCGGCGGCGTGCCCCGCGGGCGCATCGTCGAGATCTACGGCCCGGAGTCCTCAGGCAAGACCACGCTGGTCTACCACATCCTCGCCGAGGCCCAGAAGCTCGGCGGCGTGTGCGCGTTCATCGACGCCGAGCACGCGATGGACCCGCTGTACTGCAAGCGAATCGGGGTGGACATCGACGAGCTCCTCGTC
>JAOPZQ010000006.1 GCA_025964075.1 Solirubrobacterales bacterium
CGGCCTCGCCGTCGCCGCGGTCGTCCTCACCCGCTGGCCGGACCCGCCCACGCGCGTCCAGCTCGACGAGCGCGAGCTGCTGACCGACCTCGCCGGCGCGCCCGTCCTGACGCTGCCCGAGCGCCCCGACGCGGCGCGCGAGGCGGTCCACGACTGGCCGGTAGAGGAGTGGCTCTCGGCCACTCCCGGGCCGACGGGCGGCACCGAGCAGACGCCGGTCGCCGCCGTCGCGCTCGAGCCCTACACCGCCTGGGCGTCGCGGCCGATGGGCGACCCGCGCGCCACGCCGCGCCCGCAGATCATGGCCGCGATGCTGGAGATCGTCGCGGCCGAGGGGCCGATGACGGCGACGCGCGCCTACAGCCTCTACAACCGCGCGGCGGGAGGGAAGAAGCTCACGTCGGTGGCCCGCGCGCCGCTTTCCTCGGCGGTCTACTGGCTCGCCCAGGAGCGCAAGGTGATCCTGACGCGCAAGGACGAGATCCCCTGGCAGGGCGACGACCTCGTGCGCCTGCCCGACTCGCCCGCGGTCCGCGTGCGGGAGCTCGGCGACCGGGCGCTCGACGAGGTGCCGCTCGACGAGGTCGCCGCGCTGGTCGACCGCCTGCGCACCGCGCGCGGCCTCAGCGGCGAGGCGGAGCTGAAGCGCGCGGTGCTCAGCGCCTACGGCCTCGTCCGCCTCACCGGCCGGGCCGACGAGTACCTCGGCCTCGCGATCGGGCTCGTCGACGGCACCGCCTAGCCCGGCCCTGTGCAAGGATCCGGCGCCATGGCTGGCTCCCTCTCCGGAAAGACCATGATCATCTCGGGCGGAAGCCGCGGAATCGGTCTCGCGATCGCGCTCCGCGCCGCGCGCGACGGCGCGAACATCGCGCTCGTCGCGAAGACGGCCGAGCCGCATCCGCGACTCGAGGGGACGATCTACACCGCCGCGGACGAGATCGAGGCGGCCGGCGGGACGGCGCTGCCGATCGTCGGCGACATCCGCGACGACGGTGGCGTGGCCGCGGCCGTGGCGCAGACCGTCGAGCGCTTCGGCGGCCTCGATCTCGTGCTCAACAACGCGAGCGCGATCAACCTCGCGGGCACCGAAGCGCTCGACATGAAGCGCTACGACCTGATGCAGGACATCAACACCAGGGGAACGTTCCTGCTCTCGAAGCTGTCGGTGCCGCACCTCAAGCACGCCGAGAACCCGCACGTCCTGACGCTCTCGCCGCCGCTCAGCATGAGCCCGAAGTGGTTCGCCAGCCACGCCGCGTACACGATCGCCAAGTACGGCATGAGCATGTGCACGCTGGGCATGGCCGAGGAGTTCCGCGGCGACGGCGTCGCGTTCAACGCGCTGTGGCCGCGCACGATGATCGCGACGGCGGCCGTGCAGAACCTGCTCGGCGGCGACGAGGCGATGCGCCGCGCGCGCAGCCCGGAGATCATGGCCGACGCCGCGTACGCGATCTTCACCCGGCCCAGCCGCGAGTGCACCGGCAACTTCTTCATCGACGACGAGGTCCTCGCCGAGGAGGGCGTGACCGACTTCTCGGCCTACTCGCAGTCGGACGCCGACCTGGCGCCCGACCTCTTCATCGACTGAGGAGGGACCCGCGCGCGCGGGTCGAACCGGGCGGGCATGACACTGCTCCAGGACTTCAAGACGTTCCTGCTCCGCGGGAACGTCGTCGACCTCGCGGTCGCGGTCGTGATCGGCGCGGCGTTCGGCGCCGTGGTCACCGCGCTCGTCGCGGACCTCATCACGCCGATCGTCGCGCTGATCTTCGGCAAGCGGGACTTCTCGAGCCTCAGCTTCACGATCAACTCCAGCCACTTCAGATCTAGGCGACCGCGGGCTAAGTTGAGTATGTGCCCGGTTCGGTGCGCATCGGGGTGTCGGCCTGCCTGCTCGGCCGCGCGGTCCGCTACGACGGCGGGCACAAGCGGGAGGCGTTCCTGGTCGAGGACCTCGCGCCGCATGCCGACCTGGTGAGCACCTGTCCCGAGGTCGACGTCGGCATGGGGACGCCGCGCGAGCCGATCGCGCTGGTGGCGGAGGGCGGCGAGGTGCGCGTCCGCGGCGTCGAGAGCGATGCCGACCACACGCAGGCCCTGCGCGCCCACGGCGCCCGGCGCGCCGGCGAGCTCGCGGAGCTCGGACTCGCCGGCTACGTCCTCAAGAGCCGCTCGCCGAGCTGTGGCCTGGCGGTCCGCGTGCGGGGCGAAGGCGCGCGCCGGCCCGGGATGTTCGCGGCGGCGCTCCGCGAGCGACTGCCGCTCCTGCCGGTCGTCGAGGAGGACGCGCTGCACGACGCCGACGCGCGCGACCACTTCCTCACGCGGGCGTACGCGCACGCGCGCCTGAACGCGCTGCTCGCCGGCGAGTGGACGGCTGGTGACCTCGTCCGCTTCCACTCCGCCGAGAAGCTCCTGCTCCTCGCGCACGACCCGGTCGCCTACGCGAAGCTCGGCCGCGTCGTCGCCGAGGCCGGCACGCGCCCGTGGGACGAGCTCGGGTCCGTCTACCGGACGGGCGTCCTCGATGCGCTCGCCGCGCCCGCGACGCGCGGGCGCCACGTCAACACGCTCCAGCACCTCGCCGGCATGCTGCCGGCCGGCGGCGCCGCCCTCTCGGCCGAGATCGATCGCTTCGGACGGGGCGACGCGCCGCGCGGGCCGCTGCTTGGGCGCGTCGAGGCGCTCGCCGACCGCCTCGGCGCCGTCTACGTCGCCGGCCAGTCCTACCTGCGGCCGTATCCACGCGAGCTGATGGCCGTCTGAGATAGTCAGCGCCACCGCATCGTCCAAGCTCAGGAGCCTCCTCCATGGCCGCAGACCCACCCCGCCGTCGCCGTCTCTTCGTCCTCGTACTGCTCGGCGGCGCCGCGGCCGCCGTGTTCCGCCGCCGGCAGGCCGCCCCCGCCGCGTCCGCGCCCCCGCCGCCGGAGACGCCGCCCGCCGTCGTGGTCGAGCCGGAGCCGGAGCCCGCCGAGGAGGTCGCCGAGAAGGCCCCGACGATCGACGTCCCCGCCGAAGAGGTCG
>JAOPZQ010000408.1 GCA_025964075.1 Solirubrobacterales bacterium
CGCGAAGGGCGCCGAGAGGGGCCGCTGGCCACCGGTCGACCCCGAGCGCCTCCAGCCGGCGGCCGACCTCGCGGACCTCGCGGCCTGCGGCCTCGTGATCGAGGCCGCGCCGGAGTCGCTGGCGCTCAAGCGCGAGCTCTTCGCCGCGCTGTCCGAGGTCGTCGGCGAGAGCTGCGTCCTGGCCACGAACACCTCGTCGATCCCGGTCACGGCGATCGCGGGGGCGGCGCGGCGGCCGGAGCGCGTCGTCGGGATGCACTTCTTCAACCCGCCGGCGCTGATGCGGCTGCTCGAGGTGATCGCGGGCGACGCCTCCTCAAAGGACGCGCTCGCGGTCGCGCGCGCCGTCGGCGAGGCGATGGGCAAGGACGTGATCCTCGCCTCCGACGGCCCCGGCTTCCTCGTCAACCGCTGCGGACGCCCGTTCCTGCTCGAGGCCCAGCGGCTCGTGACCGAGCGGGTGGCCACGGTCGAGCAGGTCGACCGCATCTGCCGGCTGGCCGGCGGCTTTCGCATGGGCCCGTTCGAGCTGTCGGACCTCGTCGGCGTCGACGTCGGCTTCGAGGTCGCGAAGTCGTTCTACGAGCTGTCGTTCGGCGAGCCGCGCTGGCGGCCCTCGCCGCTCGCGGCGCGGATGGTCGCCGCGGGGCGTTGGGGCCGCAAGAGCGGCCGGGGCTACTACGAGTACGGGGACGATGCGGAGCGCCCCGCGGACCCCGTCCCGCCCGACCCGGGCGGCGGCGACGGACTCGTCGTCGTCGCGGGTGAGACGCCGCTCACCGCCGAGCTGCGGATGCTCGCGGCGACCGCGGGCTGGGACGTCCGCTCGCCGGCCGAGGCCGACGGCGAGGTCCCGGCGCTGATCCTCGACTGCGGCGCCGACCCCGAGGACGCGCCGCTGCAGGGCGGCCCGCAGGCGATCCTCCTCGCCGAGGGGTCCCTCGGCGACCTCGACCCCGAGGGGACCGCGGTCGGCTTCCACGTGCTGCCGCCGCTCGGGCGCCTGGTCGAGCTCACGCGCGCGGAGACCAGCTCACCGGCGGCGGTCGCGGCGGCCGAGCGGTTCTTCGCGACGCTGGGCATGCAGGCCGAGTGGGTCGGCGACGCGCCGGGGCTCGTGCTCGGCCGGATCGTCGGCCAGCTCGTCAACGAGGCCGCGTTCGCGCTCGGCGAGGGCGTGGGGAGCGCGGAGGACATCGACACCGGCATGGTCCTCGGGCTCAACCACCCGCGGGGACCGCTCGCCTGGGGCGACCTCGTCGGCCTCGACCAGGTCCTGACGACGCTCGACGCGCTGAACGACTTCTACCGCGAGGAGCGCTACCGCGCGGCGCCGCTGCTCCGGCGCCACGTCGCCGCGGGGCGGTTGGGGCAGCACGTCGGGCAGGGCTTCCGGTAGGGGGGGGTCAAGTCTTTCTTGTTGCATCAAATATCTGATTCCCTCATGTTGCAAAGAAAGACTTGACCCCGGTTTGGGGGGGCGGGGATACTCGGCCGGTGCCGCCGATCCTGAACGCCAACGCGCAGATCATGTGCAGCCACGGCGGCATGTTCCAGTTCATGCCCACGACCGCGCCGACCGTGATGATCGGCGGCGCGCCGGTGATCACGATCGCCGACCAGGCCGTGCCGCTCTCGCCCTGCCCGTTCGCGACCGCGGCCGGCCCGGCGCCGTGCATCCAGCTGACGCCGCCGATGGCCGGCGCCGCCGTCAAGACGATGGCCAAGGGCGTGCCGGTCCTCCTCCAGACCGCGATGTTCATGACGATCCCCGCCGGAGCGGGCGTGCCCGTCCCGGCGCAGGTCATGAATCCCGGTCAAATGACGGTGCAGGGAACCTAGGCCCGAGTCTGTGCCGGGCCGTTGGCCCCGCGGGCGGCATCTTTGGGGTGGTTAAGGGGGCCCCGGGCGGTCGACGGCCGCAGTCCCGGAAGCCTGACGCCCGCTTGTCGCGCGCCGCGATGGCGAGCTGCGCGTAAGGGGTGGCGTTCGTTCGTCGTCCCGAGCGAGCGTCCGGCACGGCGCCGCCGGAGACGCTCGCGTGTCGACGAGACGCAGCAGTCGACGCCATTGGGCGCGACCCGACGTGTGCATCGACTGACTCGCCGGTCGTCGGCGTTGGCCGGATGACAAGCAGCGCTCTGCGCGGCCCGGGCGAGCGCGGCGTGTCGCGTCGCCCGGATGATGCCGGGGAGTGGCCCGACGGTCGGGTCGATGGCTGCGCTCGCAGGTTAGGATCGGGTCGTCGATATCCGATGCGAGGTGCGTGGTGCGAGACGTGGTCGGTGTCAGGGCGTTGGACGGCGCGTTCGCCGGGGACCTGATCGGGCCGGCCGATGGGCCGTACGAGACCGCGAGGCAGGTCTGGAACGGGATGGTTGACCGTCGGCCCGCATTGATCGCGCGGTGCGCGGACGAGGAAGATGTCGTCGCGGCGCTTCGCTTCGCGCGTGAACGGGACCTCGCGGTGGCCGTGCGGGGCGGCGGCCACAACGTCGCCGGCAGCGCGGTGTGCGACGACGGCGTGGTCATCGACCTCTCCGCCCAGAAGCACATCGACGTCGATCCGGACCGGCGCATCGCCCGCGCGCAGCCCGGGGTGCTGCTCGGCGAGCTCGACCGCGCGACGCAGACGTTCGGCCTCGCCGTGCCGACCGGCAACGTGTCGATGACCGGCGTGGCCGGCCTCACGCTCGGCGGCGGACTGGGCTGGATCGCGCGCAAGCACGGCCCGGCGTGCGACAACCTGCTGTCCGCGGAAGTCGTGACCGCGGACGGTGACCGCGTCACCGCGGGCGCCGGCGAGCACGCGGACCTCCTGTGGGGTCTGCGCGGCGGCGGTGGGAACTTCGGCGTCGTGACCTCGTTCGAGTACCGACTCCATCCGGTGGGCCCGCAGGTCATCGCGGGTGGTGTGGTGCACGCGTTCTCCGATGCGCCCGAGGTCTTCCGCTTCTTCGCCGACTTCGTCGCGACCGCGCCGGACGAGCTCTCGGTGGCCGCCTCGACGTTCCGCGCATCGCCGGCGCTGCCGGTCTCGCCCGAGATGCACGGCGAGCTCGTCACCGTTCTGGCGGTCTGCTACGCCGGCGACCTCGCCGAGGGCGAGCGCGTGCTCGAGCCGCTGCGCAGCTTCGGGCGGCCGCTGGCGGACCTCGTTGCACCGATGCCCTACACGGCCTTGCAGAGCGGCTCGGACGCGGCGTATCCCAACGGCCAGCGGAACTACTGGAAGTCGCACTACGTCGACGAGATCACCGACGGGGCCATCGCGACGCTCGAGGAGCACGCGCGGCGGATGCCCTCGCCGCTGTCTTCGTTCTACTTCCAGCACCTCGGCGGCGCGATCGGCCGCGCGGGCGCCGACACCGCCGCGTTCGGTCATCGCGACGCCGTGTTCGACTTCAACATCCTGACGGTCTGGCGGGAGCCGGCCGCGGACGCCGAGAACGTCGCGTGGGCGCGTGACCTCTCGGCCGCCATGCAGCCCTACTCGACCGGCGTCTACGTCAACAACCTCGGCACCGAAGGCGCAGACCGTGTCCGCGACGCCTACGCGCCGGCGACCTACGAGCGGCTCCTCGCGCTCAAGGACGCCTACGACCCGGACAACGTCTTCCGCATGAACCAGAACCTCGCGCCGCGACCCATCTGATCTCGTCCCACGGCCTCTCCCGCTGCGGCAGAGCAGACACAGAGCCCGCCGGACGCGTCCTGCGCTTGCGTTTCGGTGCATCAACGGCTTCAGCGACCTGATCCTGGCGCTGTGGGGCGAGGCGGGCCGCCACGCGCGTTCAGCGATTGGCGCCGGGCCGTTCGACTGCCGGTCGAGGTCGAGACAGTCGTCGCTCTCTCCTGACACCGGCCGCTCGTTAGGTCAGCGGTATGGTGGCGGCGGTGGCAAGCCGATCGCTTCTGCTGATCGCCGACATCGGCGGTTATACGAAGTTCATGAAGATGCACCGTGTCAGCCTCGCGCACGCGGAGGTGATCACCGGTCGGCTCCTGCGGACGATCGTCGACTCCACGCCGCTCCCGCTCATCGAGGTCGAGGGCGACGCCGCGTTCTTCGCCGTGCCGGTCAAGCAGGCCAACGAGGGGCCCGCCGCGTTGTCGCTGGCGATCCATCATCGCTTTCACGCCGAACTGGCGCGAATGATCGCCGCGAACATGTGCAACTGCGACGGGTGCCTGCAGTCACGCAACCTCAAGATCAAGGTCGTCGGGCACGTCGGTGACGTCGCAGAGCAGACGATCGGCGGCCGAGAGAAGCTCGTCGGCGTCGACGTGATCACCGTCCATCGAATGCTCAAGAACGCGGTGCCGGTCCCCGAGTACCTTCTGATGACCGACTCCCTCGCCGAGCGATGCGAGCCCCAGATCCGGGACCGCGCCGCGACGATCGAGCAAGATCTCGAGGGCCTCGGCCCGACCACGCTGAAGTTCGTGGATCTCGCCGAGCTCACCCCTCTGACGCAGGCGGACCCGCCGGAGCCCACGCTCCCGCGCCGCATCGGGGAGACCGTGAGGGTGGCGCTCGGCGGCTTCCCTCTGGTCGCCGGCCTCAGGCGCCCTCGCGTGAACCGAGACGTCGCTGAGTAGCATCAAGGATGCGGGCCGCGCGCGCCCGCTGCGGACGACAAACGAACGCCACCGGTTACGCGCAGCTCGCCATCGCAGCGCGCGACAAGCGAGCGTCTCGCACGTTGCGCGGCGCTCGGCAACTGAGTCGGGCACCGGTCCTCTGAACCCAAGGGTCCACGGGAACGCGCATGTGCCGCCACGTCCGGCGAGGGCTCGTTGACGTCCGCGCCAGCCGTCCGCCAGCCCACGTCCCCACACGGCCCGGCCGGCGAACAGGCCGCCTTCCCGGAGCTCAAGGCGGGACAGCAGAACGCGGACCCTCGCAGCGAGTGATCCGTCAGCGTCAGCTTCCGCGAGGACGGCGGTCAACAGACCTTGTCCTCGAAGTCACACGCCCCTAAGCGAGCCGCGCCGCCAGCGCCCGCGCGTTCATGTGGGCGATCGACTCGATCGAGATCATCGGGTTGACGCCGGAGGCGGTCGGGAACGCGGACCCGTCGCAGACGACGAGGTCGCGGACGTCCCAGGTCTGGCCGGTCGGGTCGCACGCGGACGTCGCCGGCGAGCCCCCCATGCGCGAGGAGCCCATGATGTGGAAGGAGCCGAGCGGGCACTGGCCCGCGCCGTACCCGGCGGCGTCCGCGTCGGCCATGAAGCGGGCGCGGTCGCCGTCGCGGCCGGGCTCATAGGCGACCCAGCGGCTGTGCGACGCGTAGATCCGCTTCGCGCCTGCCGCCTCGTGGATCTGCGCGGCGCCGTCGATGCCCGTGCGCATGTGCGCCAGGTCGTAGTCGGAGAGGCGGTAGCGGATCACCGGCTCCCCGTCCCGGCCGACGCGGACCTCGCCGCCGTCCCGGTCGCGCACGAGGACGCCGAGCGGCGTCGTGAACGGCAGCGCCTCCATCAGCTCGCGATGGGCCCGGCCGCTGCGCCACGGAACGAACCCGAGCGCCAGGTGAGGCTGCGCCGGCCCCGTCTCGTACTTGACGCCGTAGCCGTTGTCGAGGTCGCGGTGCTGGTCGGAGTAGAGGGCTTGCATCGTTCCCTCCCACGGCCGCACCTCGTCGTCGTAGACGCCGAAGACGACGGTCACCGGATGGAGCTTCAGATGGCGGCCGATGTTCGCGTTGCCGAGCCCGGAGCGGCGCAGGAGCGCCGGCGTGTGCAGCGACCCGCAGGCGGCGACGACGGCTCGCGAGCGCACCGTGACCCGATGGCCGTCGAGCGTCCGCGCCTCCACGCCGCGGGCGGCGCCGCCATCGACGATCACGCGCTCCGCCCGCACGTTCACGACGATCCGGGCGCCCGCGCCGGCCGCGTCGGCGATCCACGTCTTCGTCACCGACTGCTTCGCGCCGAGGCGGCAACCGAGCCCGCAGTAGCCGCACTCCTTGCCCTGGTCGCAGCCGCGCACGTTGCGCGGCATCGCGTCGATGTGCCAGCCGAGCGCCAGGCAGCCGTCGCGCACCTTCCGGTCCCGCCCCGAGGGGTCGTTGTGCTCGAGGTTCACGCCGAGGCGCTCCGTCACGGCGTCGAGGCTCTGCGTGTACTCCTCGGTCGCGAAGGCGGGCACGCCGTGGCCGGCCCACTCGTCGCGCACGTCGTCGGGCGTGCGGAACGAGGTCGTGTAGTTGACGACCGTGCCGCCGCCGAGCGCGGACCCGGCAAGGAGCCCGATGCTCTGGTCGTCGCTCGCCTGCGGCGCTCCGAGGTAGTAGCCGGTGAGCGCCGTGTGCTCCGAGCCGTCGAAGTCCTCGTCGTCGTAGTAGCCGCCCATCTCGAGGATGACGACGTCGAGGCCCGCCGCCGCGAGCACACCCGCGGCGGTGCCGCCGCCCGCGCCCGAGCCGACGATGACGACGTCGCATTCCAGGTCGGTGTCGCGGTCGATCGCGAGCGGCTTCAGCGGCTTCGGCGGCGCGTCGGCCCACTTGCCGAGTGGGCCGGGGAAGCCGATCTGCTCCCACACCGGGTTCGGCGACCCGTCGGGGTGGGGCAGCATGTAGGAGAACATCAGCGAACCCTTGCGCAGCGCCTGGAAGGCGGCGCGTCGCTGGGGCAGCCGCGAGTCGCACCACGAGAGCAGCACGCGTTCGCGCTCCTCCTGACCGAGCGCGCTGAAGCGGCGCACGCCGCCCCCGCCGAGCGCGGTCAGCGGTGCGGTATCCCACAGCGCGAGGAGCTGCGCGAGCTGCCGGCGCTCGGCCGCGCGGGGGTTGAGCGCGACCGCGCCCAGGAGCGCGTCGACCGCGCCCAGGGCACTGGCCGACGGGATTCCGTTCTCGGCCGGGAAGAAGGTGTCGCAGATCGCGGTCAGCGCCGTGCGCTGACGGGGCGAGAGCTCCATCGCGGCTCTACGCCGCGCGCACGGGACGCGAGCGGAAGGACAGGCCGTAGCGCAGGCGCAGGCCGACGCCGAGGAGCACGAACCCGAGCCCGCACAGCACGACGAGAATCGGCGCCCCACCGGTGTAGGGCAGTCCGTCGGCGCCCGTCAGCCTCGGCGCGGCGACCGGCGCCGGGGCCGTTACGACCGGCCGCGGGGTCGCGACCGGCTTCGACGAGGGCTTCGAGGACGTGCGGTGCGTCGTCGTGCCCTTGGAGGTCACGTTGACGATGCCGGTGCGCTCCTGGCCGGGAGAAGAGGGCGCCGGCGTCGACCCGGGGGAGCCCGCCGCGGCCTGAGCGGGCGGGGCGGTCGCCGCGACCGCCAGGGGCGCCGACGCACCGCCGGTCGTGTCGGCGAGCGCGACCGCGGGCGCCGCGAATGCGCAGATGACGGCGAGTGGGAGGCTGGCGATCCGGGGGCTCATCGGCGCTCTTCCATGGTCTCGTTCGGCGCGGACGGACGAAAGCCTACTTCGCCGGGCGGAGCGCGGCCTTGTACAGCCGCACGTTGCGGTCGAGCCGGTCGCCGATCTCGCGCTTCGGCCGCCCGCCCTGGGCGTCGAGGTAGGCGAGCTCGCGGCTGATCGCCGGCAGCCCGCTCGTCGCCGGGTGGTCGAGCATCCACGTGTCGATCTCCGCGCCCCCGCCCCGCGTGGCGCGAATCGCGAACGCGCGGGCCTGCTGCGGGTAGTCGATCAGGGACGCGGTCGTGATCTCCCAAAAGCCGCCGGCCGCGGTGCGCCGCGGAGCGACGCGGTTCACGTGCGTGTCGCCGGCGATCGCCGCGAGGACGTGCGGGTCGCGGTCGAGGAGCGCGAGGGCGGCGGCGCCGTTCTGGACCCGCTCGAGCTGGGCGTGGGTGAAGACGACGACCCACCGGCCCCCGGCGCCGGCGAGCGCGGCGCGGAGGAATGCGAGCTGCGCCGGCCGCACGATGCCGCCCGAGCCCTGGTCGCGGCGGATCACGTCGAGGACGACGGCGCGCACGTGCGGGCCGAGGTCGAACGCGTAGTCGAGGTAGCCGCCCGGGGCGGCGCCGTGTCCGCTCGCGCGCTCGAGCCGCGCGATCGTCTCGGCCGCGGTCAGCTCTCGACGGCGCCGATCGGCCGGCACCCGGACGTCCGCGCGGGCGAGGAGCTCGGCCGCGACGTTCGGCGTCAGCGCGGCCTCGCTCCGGGGGATGGGCATGCCTCGCGGGGCCTCCCACAGGGCCCGCCCGCCGACCGCCGCCGCCTCGGTCGCCGCGTTGCGCGCGAGGATGCCCTGGAC
>JAOPZQ010000033.1 GCA_025964075.1 Solirubrobacterales bacterium
GCCGAGATCCGCTACGAGGACGTCCGCGTGCCGGCCGACGCGCTGCTCGGCCCACAGGGGGCCGGGTTCCTGATCGCCCAGCAGCGGCTCTACCCGGGGCGCATCCACCACTGCATGCGCTGGCTCGGCGTCTCCAAGCGGGCGTTCGACATGCTCTGCGAGCGCGCCACCTACCGCTATGCGGCCGGATCGGTCCTCGGGGAGAAGCAGACGGTCCAGAACTGGATCGCCGACTCCGAGGCCGAGCGCCAGGCGGCGCGCCTGATGACGCTCCACGCGGCCTGGGTGATGGACACCGAGGGCGTCGCCGCCGCGCGCAAGGACATCTCGCTGATCAAGTTCTACGGGGCGACCGTCCTCCACAACGTCGTCGACCGGGCGCTGCAGATCCACGGCTCGCTCGGCTACTCGACCGACCTCCCGCTCGAGGCGATGTACCGCTACTCGCGCGGCGCGCGCTTCTACGACGGCCCGGACGAGGTGCACCGCCAGTCCGTGGCGCGGCAGATCCTCCGCGGCTACGAGCCGCCGGCCGACGGCGTGCCGAGCGAGCACATCCCGACACGGCGCGAGGCGGCCCGGCGGAAGTTCGCCGACCTCCTGGAGACGGTCACCGCCAACGACTGAGCATTCCGTGGTCGGTTGGGGTATCCGGGGGGTAAAGCCCCGGCCGAAAGGACGACCCATGGGATCCACGGCTCCCGAGGTCTTGCACCAGACCATCCGGCTCTCACGCGGAAAGCACGGCTCTCCCCGTAGCGGGGTGTGCGTGATGGAGCTGGCTTCGATGCTCGCCGGCGAACGCTTCACCGATCAGCCGGCGTCAGCGTGCCCGGTGATCGGCGGGTTCATGCGCGCCTACAACGATGCCGCCGACGATCGCCGACGCCAGGACCTGCTGCCGTACGCGGCGGCGGTCGTGGGCTCGCGCGGCGACGACGAGCTCGCCGAGCGCCGCGCCGCCGCCTGCCTGCGTTTCGCCCAGCGCGTGCGGGTTCCGCGCACGCGGATCGGCCAGTGGCTCGCCGCCCGTCGACCGGCGACCGCGATGATCGGCCGTCCCGCGGTCGACTCCGCAGGGGTCCTCGCCGCCCGCGCGCTGCGGAAGATCGACGACGCCGGCCACCGCGAGGCGCTCGCCTTCATCGACGAGCTGCTCGCGATCCAGGGGAAGGAACCGGTCGAGGTCGGCGTCCTGCGTGAGCAGGAGGCGATATGCGGCGGTGGATCCTTGTAGCGATAGCGAGTGCGGCGACGGCAGTGGGCTGGGGCGGAGCGGCGACGCTCGCCGACCAGCCCGCGCCGGCGCCGATCCAGGTGGGCGCCTACGGGAACGTCATCGCCCAGGCCAATTTGAGGTTCGCGCCGGGGGACGTGACGGCCAAGGTCGGCCAGGAGGTGGTGTGGACCAACCGCGACGTGCTCGTTCCCCACACGGCGACCGAGGACCACCACCTGTGGGACCTGGCCGGCGCCTACGGGCAGACGCCGATCAACCCGGCCGGGTTCGGGCCCGGGAAGACCGTGCAGCGCGTCTTCGAGGCCGGCACCGAGCACTACTTCTGCCGCGTGCACCCGAAGCAGATGCACGGCGTGATCCGCGTGCCGGTGACGCTCGCGCTCCAGACCGTCGCGGGGAAGCGGCGAAAGCACCACAAGCGGCGCACGATCACCTACGTCGTCGCGACGTGGGCGGCCGCGCCGCCGGCGGCGGGCGAGGTCTTCGACGTCCGGGTCGCTCGGGCCTCCGGCGCGTGGCAGACGTTCCGTGACGGCACCGGAGACGCCTCGGCGCAGTTCCGCGCCGGCGTCCGCGGCACCGTGTGGCACGTCGAGGCGCGCCTGCGGCGCGTCGCCGACGCCACGCAGGCGGCGGACTGGTCGCCGGACGCCGCCGTCACCGGGTGACACGCACCTACAATGGGCGGCGGCCATGATCGTCGCCCCCGAGAAGCTGCTCCTCGCCGCGCCTCGCGGCTACTGCGCCGGCGTCGACCGCGCGGTCCAGACGGTCGAGCGGGCGCTCGAGCTCCACGGCGCCCCGGTCTACGTGCGCAAGGAGATCGTCCACAACAAGCACGTGGTCGAGCAGCTGCGCGCGCGGGGGGCGGTGTTCGTCGACCAGGAGACCGAGGTCCCCGAGGGCGCGACCGTCGTCTTCTCCGCTCACGGCGTCGCGCCGAGCGTCCACGCGAACGCGGCCGAGCGCGGCCTCGAGACGATCGACGCCACGTGCCCGCTCGTCACCAAGGTCCACGTCGAGGCGAAGAAGTTCGCGCTCGACGGCTACACGATCGTCCTCATCGGCCACGCGGGCCACGAGGAGGTCGAGGGGACGATGGGGGAGGCGCCCGAGCACATCGTCCTCGTGGAGACCGAGGAGGACGTCGCGCGCCTCGAGGTCCCCGACCCGGAGAAGATCGCCTACATCTCCCAGACGACGCTGTCCGTCGACGAGACGCGCACGATCATCAACCGGCTGCGCGAGCGCTTCCCGAGCATCGTCGGCCCCCGCACGGACGACATCTGCTACGCCACGACGAATCGCCAGCTGGCCGTGAAGCAGCTCGCGCGCCAGTGCGATCTCGTCCTCGTCATCGGCTCCCGCAACTCGTCGAACTCGAACCGGCTCGTCGAGGTGGCGCGCGAGTGCGGCGCCGAGTCCTACCTCATCGACAACGAGGCGGAGGTCCGCGAGGAGTGGCTCGAGGGCATGCGCGTCGTCGGCATCACGTCGGGCGCGAGCGCCCCGGAGGACCTCGTCCAGCGCCTCGTCGCCTACTTCCGCGACCGCGGCACCGAGGACATCTCCGAGCTCGAGGTGGTCCAGGAGGACGTGCGCTTCATGCTTCCCAAGACCATCCGCCAGGCGCTGGCGGCCCGCGCGTAGCGATCACCCTCGTCATCTCCGATCTGCACCTCGGCGCGCGGACCCGGGTCGACGTCCTGCGGCGCCCGGAGCTCGTGGCGCTCCTCGCGCGCTCGCTGCGCGAGCGCGGCGTCCGGCGGCTCGTCCTCCTCGGCGACGCCCTCGAGATGCGCCACGGGCCCCAGCGGGAGGCGCTGGCCGCCGCTGCGCCGGTGTTGGGCGCGCTGGGCGCGGCGGTCGAGGAGCTCGTCCTCGTGCCCGGCAACCACGACCACGCGCTGCTCGGGCCGTGGCTGGAGCGGCGGCGCCGGGAGTCCGAGCCGCCGCCGCTGGAGCTCGAGGAGAACGTCGACTGGCAGGCCGGCGAGCCGCTGGCACGCCTCGCGCGCGCGGCGCAGCCGGCGGCGTTCAGCGTCGCCTATCCGGGCCTGCGCCTGCGCCAGGACGTCTTCGCGACGCACGGCCACTATCTCGACATCCACCTGACCGTCCCGACGTTCGAGCGCCTGGGCGTGGGACTGATGGGGCGGGTGACGGGGTCGATGCCGGAGCGCGCCACGCCGGAGGACTACGAGCGCCACCTCGAGCCGCTCTACGCGTGGCTCGGCGCCGTCGCCGAGCACGCGCCTCCCGGGAGACGCGCCAGCGGCGCCGGTGCGTCCGTCCGGGCCTGGCGCGCGCTGTCCGGGAGCGGCGGCCACCGGGTCGTCCGGCTCCTCGCGCTGCGCGCCGCCGCCACGGTCGCGCTCCGCGCCGCCAACCGCGCCGGCCTCGGTCCGCTGCAGACCGACGTCGCGAACCTCGACCTGCGCCGCGCGACCCTGGCGGCGATGCGGGAGGTCGTCTCGCGGCTGGGCATCGACGCCGACCACGTGCTCTTCGGCCATACCCATCGCTCGGGCCCGTGGGGCGAGAACGGCGACTGGCGCGCCCCGGGAGGCGCCCGCCTGTGGAACACCGGCTGCTGGGTCTTCGAGCGCCACTACCTGAGCCGGACGCCGGGCGAGAGCCCGTACTGGCCCGGCGTGGCCATCGCGCTCGACGCGGACGGACCGCCGCGCCTGGAGCGGCTGCTCGGCGTCCGCGGGAGCGCCGAGCTCGCACCCCTCTGAGCGTCCGAGGCGCCGGCCACAATGCGGCGCCCATGGTCCAGCAACGCCTCATCGAGATACCCGCCGACGGCTCCGAGGAGCCGACGGCGTCCCGCCAGACGTCGAAGTCGATCGGTCCCGGCGACATCGTCGAGGTCGACAAGAAGGGCCGGCGCTTCCACGCACTCGTCGTCGAGCTCGAGCAGATCGAGTCCGGCCGCTTCGAGCTGAACGTCCGCCCGCTCG
>JAOPZQ010000053.1 GCA_025964075.1 Solirubrobacterales bacterium
ACGCGGACGGCGGCCACCGTGCGGGCGGCCGCGACCGCGGCGCCAGCCGAGCCCGCGCCCGGCCTCGACACGGCGACCGACGTGCAGCCCGGGCACACGTACACCACAAGGCTCTTCCGCCCGACCATCAGCCTCACCGTCCCCGCCGGGCACTGGGCCACCGAGCAGGGCGACTCCCGCGCGCACATCTCGTTCGCCGACCAGAAGCCACCTCACGGGATGGCGCAGGCGATCGTCGAGCTCCACCGCATCGACCACGTCTTCGACCCGCGCCGCGGCGGGCGGATCCCGGGCGACGAGGTGCCGCTCCACGGCAGCTTCGTCAGCTGGCTGCGCCGGCACCCCCACCTTCGGGTCACGCGCCCACGACCCACCCGGCTCCTCGGGCTGCCCGGCGTCGTGCTCGACGTGAGCACCCGCAGCTCGCCGGCGCGTCTCCCCGGCGATTGCGCCAAGACCGGCAGGCATTGCGTCCCTCTGTTCTTCGACGGCCTCGACTACATCGACTACTCGGACACCAGCCGGGGCCGGTTCTCGGTCCTGACGCTTCCTGGCGGCGGCGAGCTCGTCGTCGAGGAGTTCGTGGAAGGCGCCGGGGCGTTCAAGGACGGGCTGCGCCTCCTTCGCCCCGTCGTCCGCGGACTGCACCTCGCGGGGTAGGTCTCTGCAGCGTCCTGCTTAGGCGCGCCCGAGAGGATTCGAACCTCTGATCAGGCGAGAGTGCACAGCCAGTTGATGCAGGTGTATGTCCAAAAGTCGACGAGCACGACCTTCCCGCGCAGGTCCGCCGCGGTCAGCGGCGACGAGTTTGCCAGCCGGTCGCCCGGTCGAGACCGGGCATGTAGCCCTCCGCCGGCAAGGGAGCGTGGCGGCGCACGCCGAACAGGCTCATTTCGCGCGGCCGACTTCGAGGATCGCCTCGGCGAACGCCTCCGGCGCTTCCTGGGGCACGTTGTGCCCGATGCCGTCGAGGACTTGATGCGAATAGGGGCCTGAGAACCTCTGGGCGTAGGCATGCCCGTCCGCGTTGGCGCCGTCGAAGTCGCTGCCGATGGTGATCGTCGGCACCGTGATCACGGGGCCTTCGAACAGCCGCGCCTCCAGCTCGTCGTACTGGCGTTCGCCGTCGGCGAGGCTGAGTCGCCAGCGGTAGTTGTGGATGACGATGTCGACATGGTCGGGGTTGCCGAACGAGGCGGCCGTGCGGTCGTAGGTGGCGTCGTCGAAGTCCCACTTCGGCGAGGCGAGCTGCCAGATCAGCTTGTTGAACTCGCGCCGGTTCTCGCTGTAGCCGCGCCTCCCGCGCACGGTCGCGAAGTAGTACTGGTACCACCAACCCAGTTCCACCTTCGGCGGCAACGGCTGCTGGTTGGCCTCAAGGTTGACGATGATGTAGCCGCTCACCGGGACCAGGCCGCTCACCCGTTCGGGCCAGAGCGCCGCCAGGATGACGGCGGTTCGCGCTCCCCAATCGAACCCGGCCAGGATTGCGCTCTCGATTTCGAGGGCGTCCATCAGGGTGATCGCGTCAAGCGCGAGCGCTCCCTGTTCGCCGTTGCGGAACGTGTCGTCTGAGAGGAAGCGTGTCGTCCCGAAGCCGCGTACGTAGGGGACGATCACCCGGTAGCCGGCCGCTGCGAGCACGGGAGTGACGTCGTCGAAGCTGTGGATGTCGTACGGCCAGCCGTGCAGGAGCAGGACCGCGGGACCATCGGCAGCGCCGGCCTCCACGTAGCCGACATCCAGGAGGCCGGCATCGATCTGCCGGACCGCGGTGTCGACGGACAACCCGGCGTCCTAACCCGCAGCGACGGCCGCGCCGACTGCCGACACCGCTTCGAGGATCACGTCCGCCACGGCCTGAGGCTGCGAGACCATGATCACGTGCGAGCCCTCAAACTCGGTCGTGCTCGCACCGGCACGCTCTGCCATCGAGCGGACGACGTCGTTCGAGACCCCGCGCAGCGGATTCGCCGGCACCGTGACGTTCACGCCCTTTTCCTGCAGCCGCTCGATCACGCCCTTCCAACTCGAGCCGCCGGCGAAGGCACCATGCACGAGAACGACGGTGGCAGAACCATTGGTGTGTGCTGCTACCTCAGACATGCGCGCTCCTCTCGATCAACGCAGCGACCTGAACGCCGCCCGCACTTCGGTGGTGAAGAGCTCCGGTTCCTGCCAGGCGGCGAAGTGGTTGCCCATGTCGACCTCGTTGAAGTAGATGAGGTTCGCGTAGGCCTTCTCGGCCCAACTCCGCGGCGCCTGATAGAGCTCCCGAGGAAAGACGCTCACGGCAGCCGGGATGGTGACGCCCTTGACGTCGAAGAAGCCGAGTGCGTTCTCCCAGTAGAGACGAGCCGACGAGATCCCCCGTGTTCGTCACCCAGGTGAGCGTGACGTTGTCGAGGACCTCGTCGCGCGTGAGACCGCCGACCGGGTCTCCGTCGACGAAGGCCTGCGAGATGTCCTCGTAACTGCGCGCGTCGTGGTCGAGCATCCAGGCTGCCAGGGCGATGGGCGAATCCGCAAGTCCGTACAACGTCTGCGGGCGCAACCCCATCTCGAGCGCGTAGCCGATGCCCTTGGTGAAGAGGAAGCTCAGCTGCTCATACGCGCGGCTCTCGTCGGCTGAGAGACCGGATGGCCGCGGGTCGCCGGTCCCGAACACATTTGACGTGAGTGCCTTTGAAACGTCGGGCGGAACGGTGCCGGGCATGTTTGAGTGAATGCCGAGCAGCTCCGGCGCTGCCTGTGCACCCATCAGATCGGTGACGATCGCGCCCCAGTCGCCGCCCTGCGCCACGAAGCGGGTGTATCCAAGGCGCTTCATCAGCTCGACCCAGGCACGCCCGATGTGGGCGGGGTCCCAGCCGGAAGTGGTCGGCTTGCCCGAGAACCCGTAGCCCGGGATCGACGGGATCACGAGATGGAAGGCGTCCTCTTCGCTGCCTCCGTGTGCCGTCGGATCGGTGAGCAGGCCGACCACATTGAGCATCTCGATGATCGAGCCGGGCCAGCCGTGCGTGATGATGAGCGGCAACGCGTTCTCGTGAGGCGACCTGACGTGGATGAAGTGGATGTCGAGGCCGTCGATCTCGGTCATGAACTGCGGAAGCGCGTTCAACCTCGCCTCGAACCTACGGAAGTCGTAGTCGGTGGCCCAATAGCGCGCGAGCGCCTGCATCGTCGCGAGCTGCACGCCCTGCGACGGATCCGCGACGGTCTCCATCTCGGGCCAGCGCGTCGCCTCGATGCGCGCACGCAGCCCTTCGATTTCCGCCTCCGGGAGCTCGACGCTGAACGGTCGGATCGCGGTGGCGTCCGCTGACTTTCCGGTCGTGACAGCCATGCGAGTCTCCTAGGTCCGGTGACGGCACGAACCGTACGCGTCACGTCTGCGCGGCGCGCGCGACGAACGCCTCGCCCGCGTGCGGTCTGGCGAGCAGTTCGCGCCGAGAAAGAGCGCGACGCCAAAACGCCGCGCGCTCAACACGGTCATGAGATCTCCTCCGAACGGACAGCAAATACGCGGGCTGGCTACCAGGCCGACGAACCTCCGGCTATCGCTCACGTCGGATACCGAGGCTACGTCGTCGCCGTTTGGCGGTTTTGGGTTGGGCGGGCAGGGGCGAAGAAGTCGATGAGCAGCTGTGTCACGCGCTCAGGCTCGTCGTGATGGACCCAATGCGAGGCGTCGGGCAGGCGCTCGACGCGGTCGAGGTTGGGCACATCCTCGCGGTCGGGCTCGGCGAGTTTGGGGCCGAGGTAGCGATCGCGCTGCCCCCAGATGACCAGCGTGGGCGCCGAGATCGGGCGAAGCTGCGCTTGGGCTTGCTTCGACTGTCGCACCGCGGCGCGGTAGTAGTTGATGATCGCGGCTTCTGCGCCTGGCTGTGACCACGACTCGACGTAGCGTTCGATGTCCTCCGGCGTGTACGGGGGGCGGGCATCGCGCTGGTAGCGCCGGAAGAATCGCCAGTGCCCGGCGCGCACAATGCGCTCGGGCACTCCTGGGAGCTGGAAGAAGAAGAAGTACCAGAGCTTGCGGAGCTGGTTGGGGTTGCGCAGTCCCTGCTGGAGCCGCCGCGGATGGGCCGCGTTGAGGAGGGCCAGGCGGTCCACGACCTCGGGGTGGTTCATCGCGGTGGCCCAGGCGACGGTTCCGCCCCAGTGATGGCCGACCAACAGCGCCGACTCGGCACCGATCTCTCGGATGAGTCCGCGGACGTCGGCGGCCAGCCGGTCGGCGGCGTAGGCCTCGACGTCGGCCGGCCGCGATGACAGGTTGTAGCCGCGCAGGTCGGGCGCGACGACTCGAAAGCCCGCCGCCGCGAGCGGCGCGATCTGCAGCCGCCAGCTGAACCAGAACTCCGGAAAGCCGTGCAGCAGAACGACCACCGGCCCATCGCCGGCCTCGACGTAATGCAACCTCACGTCGCCGACCTCGGCGTAGCCCTCCCGAAGTTCCGTCGGCCCCTCCGGGGCGGACTGGCGCGTGGAAGATGAGCTCACGGTGGTCTCCTTTCCGTCGCCGCGCAGCCTCGGCGGCGACGACGTGGCGCTCCCACGAGCCGTGCGTCAACACTCGCAGACCCGAGTGGCCAGAGCAACTCCTTCGGCGCGTCATCGGAGCCCCGCTCGAAGCGCTCGGCCGCGAAGCCGGCATCCCGCAGGGTTTTCACCGCCGCCAAGCCGGACGACCCAGCGCCCACAACGCACACGTCGCCTGTGTGCTCAACTCCCGACCAACTCCTCTATCGCTTCCTCCAACTCGCCGAGTGCTCTCTCGCGCGCCTCAGACGTGTCGATGGTCTTTCCGACGCGGTCGTGGTCGTCGGCCGAGAGGTAGTTCGTGTACGCGCGGTCCGCCATGTACGGCGCCAGGGTGTCGAAGGTCTCGCGCGCCCAAGTGATGCAGGAGTCGTTCTGGGCGGGATCGGTCCAGCTCGAGACCAGCAGGAGGTTGAACCCCGGCTCTCGGTCCGGGTATTTGGCTCTAGCAAGCCAAATCTGGCCCACGGGGTCGCCAGCAAGTCGCCAAGAAATCGGATCGAAGTCACTTCGGGGGCGACCCACGACCGGGCCGGACGGTTCCCCGCACCCACCCGGGAAGCCGCTGGCGTTGCGGCGCTCACTCCGCGCATTGAGCGGCACACGGCTCGCGCCGAGGCAGACGACCGTCCGTAGTCCTCAGCAGTCGCTCGCAACACAGGCGCTGGTTGGCCTCAGTAGCGGGCTGAGCTGGTGAGCAGCTGCGGCCACACGGGGAGCTCGATGCCGTCCACGGTGGCGCCGCCGAAGCCGAATGTTGGGGTGATCTCGGC
>JAOPZQ010000059.1 GCA_025964075.1 Solirubrobacterales bacterium
GGAGTCCTCTGCGACGTCCAGACACCGTGGGAGCGCTGCGCCGAGGTCTTCGGGCCGCAGAAGGGCGCGGACGCCGCGATGGTCGAGCGCCTCCGCGCGCGGTTCGACGTGCTTGCCGCGGAGCTTCCGCGCGATCCCCGCGGCGTCCCGATGACCGGCGCCGCGGGTGGGCTCTCGGGCGGCCTGTGGGCGGCGGCCGGGGCCGAGCTCCACGCCGGCGCGCCGTTCGTCCTCGACGCGATCGGGTTCGACGAGCGCCTGCGCTCCGCCGACGCGGTGATCGTGGGCGAGGGGCGTCTGGACGAGCAGAGCATGATGGGAAAGATCGTCGGGGAGATCGCCGACCGGGCCGCGCGCGCCGGCGTGCCCGTGCACGCGATCGTCGGGTCCTCGCGGATCGACGCGGCGGCGGCGGGGCGGCTCGGCCTGCGCTCGGTCACCGAGGCGACGACCCTCGCCGAGCTCGAGGAGGCCGGCTACAGGATCGCGCGCGGGTAGGCCTTCGTCGCCGCCGCCACCATGGCGGCGAAGAAGCCGACGATCACGAGGAAGTCGAGCCACAGCTCGCCGTGGCCGCCGGTGCCGAGCATGAGCTCGCGCAGGCCCTGGACCTCGTAGGTGAGCGGGTTGAGGCGCGCGACGACCTGGAGCCACCCCGGCATGATCGAGATCGGGTAGAGCGCGCTCGAGGCGAAGAACAGCGGCATCATGATCAGCTGGCCGATGCCCATGAAGCGCTCGCGCGAGCGCGCCACGGAGGCGACGAGGAGCGACAGCGACGCGAACGCCCCGGTGCCGAGGGCCAGCATCAGGAGCGCGCCGAGCAACTCGATCGGCCGCCAGCGGATGTCGATCTGAGCGACCGCCAGGATCGCGAAGAGGAGGACTGCCTGGATCAGCGCGCGCACGGCGGCGCCCGCCGACTTGCCGAGGACGATCGCGCTGCGCGGGATCGGCGTCGCGAGCAGGCGCTGGAGCTGGCCGACGTCGCGCTCCCAGACGACGACCAGCCCGAAGAAGATCGCCAGGAACATCGCCGCCTGCGCCATCACTCCCGGCGCCAGGTAGGCGCGGTAGTCGAGTCCCTTCGTGTCGATCACGTGCCGGCCGGCGAGCGCGTTGCCGAACACGAACAGCCACAGCAGCGGCTGGACGGAGCGCGTGAAGATGTCGAGGTGGTCGTGACGGAGCTTGCGCAGCTCGGCCTGGGCCATCGCCGCGACGCCGTCGGTCAGGCGCAGCGCCCGGGGACGGGCGAGAGCGGGCGGCCGCCCGCCCAGGTCAACCGAGGCGGCTGGCGACGCGGCGCTGCTTGCGGACATCGCTCATCCTCCCTTCGGCGTCCTCGAGCGGGCGGCCGGTGACGGCGGTGAAGACCTCCTCGAGGCTCTCGACCCCGTGCCGCTCGAGCAACTCCGGCGGCGTGCCGTCGTCGACGATGCGGCCCTGGTCGAGGATCGCGAGGCGCTCGCAGTGGCGCTCGGCCTCCTCCATGAGGTGCGTCGTCACGAGGATCGCGGTCCCCGCCTCCTCGCGCAGTGCGTGCAGGCGGTCCCAGACGAGCGCGCGGGCCGTGGGATCGAGACCGACGGTCGGCTCGTCGAGGAACAGCACGGCCGGACGGTTGAGGAGCGCCGTGCCGATCTCCAGCCGGCGGAGCATGCCGCCCGAGAGCTTCCCGGCGAGGCGGTGGAGCAGCGGCTCGAGCTCCATCGCGCGCACCGCGTGCGCGATCCGCTCGTCGCGCTGGCGCCGGGGCACGCCGGTCACGCGCGCATAGAACTCGAGGTTCTCGCGCGCCGTGAGCGCGCCGTCGGCGGACAGCGCCTGGGGCACGTAGCCGATGCTCGCGCGGACCTCGAGGCTCTCGGCCGCGACGTCGTAGCCGGCCACGCGCGCGCTTCCGGCGTCGGCGCGGAGCAGGGTCGTGAGCACCCGAAGGGTCGTCGTCTTGCCGGCGCCGTTGGGCCCGAGCAGCCCGAACACCTCGCCGTCGTCGACCGAGAACGAGACGCCGTCGACCGCGTGCAGGTCGCCGAACCGGACGACGAGGTCCGCAACGTCGACGGCGGTCACGCCGTGTCCTCCCCGGCGAACAGCGCGTCGACCACGCGGTGCAGAGCGGGCAGGGCGCCGGCCAGCGCGGCGCGATCGCGCTCGTCCAGGCCTTCGATGGCGACGGCGAGCGCCCGCGAGCGCTCGGCCCGCATCTCGGTGAGCATCCGCTGGCCGGCGGGCGTGACCTCGAGCTGCACGGCGCGGGCGTCGTGCAGATCGGCGCGGCGCGCGACGAGGCCCTTGTCCTCGAGCCGCTGGACGATCCGGGTGAGCGTCGGCGGGCTGACCGCCTCGATCGCGGCGAGATCGCCGAGGCGGAGCGGCCCGATGCGGTCGACCGAGGCGAGCGCCGAGCGCTGGCCGGGCGTCAGCACGCCGTCGTCGTGGCGGCGCAAACCGCGGGCGAGGCGCCCCACGAGGAGGCGCAGCTCGCCGGCGAGCGCTCCCGATTCGAGCCCGGTGAGATCTTTTGTTGCCACAAAGCAACTATATCGCATGCCGGCTGCGCCGGCATGCCGGGCAAAGGGGCCGGAGCCGCGGCCCGCTCAGGCGGCCCTGCGGTACACCGACACCACCGCGGCGCCGCCGAGGCCGATGTTGTGCTGCAGGCCCGCCGTGACTCCCTCGACCTGGCGCTTGTCCGCCTGGCCGCGGATCTGCCACGTCAGCTCCGAGCACTGCGCGAGGCCGGTGGCGCCGAGCGGGTGGCCCTTCGAGATCAGGCCGCCGCTCGGGTTGACCACCCAGCGGCCGCCGTAGGTCGTGTCCTCGGAGTCGACGAGCTGGTGGCCCTCGCCCTCGGCCGCCAGGCCCAGCGCCTCGTAGGTGATGAGCTCGTTCGCGGAGAAGCAGTCGTGGAGCTCGACGACCTGGACGTCCTCGGGGCCGAGCTGCGCCTCCTCGTAGGCGCGGTTGGCGGCCTCCCGGCTCATGTCGTAGCCGACGATCTTGATGCACGAGCCCTCGTCGAACGTGCTCGCCATGTCGGTGACCATCGCCTGGCCGGCGATCTCGACCGCGCGGTCCCAGAGGCCGTGCTCGTCGACGAACCGCTCGCTCGCGACGACGACGGCCGCCGAGCCGTCGGAGGTCGGCGAGCACTGCAGCTTCGTCAGGGGGTCGTGGATCATCTTCGCGGCCTTGACGTCCTCGAGCGAGTACTCGTCCTGGAACTGGGCGTAGGGGTTGTTCACCGAGTGCTTGTGGTTCTTCCAGCCGATCCATGCCATGTGGTCGGCGGTCGAGCCGTAGCGCTCCATGTGCTCGCGGCCGGCGTTGCCGAACATCTGGGGCGCGGGCGGCGACGCCTCGGGCGCGCGGACCTCGAACATCGAGGTGACGTGCTTGTCCATCGGGTTCGTGCGGTCGGTGTACTTCACGCCGAGCGAGCCCTTCTCCATCTTCTCGAAGCCGAGCGCGAGCGCGCACTCGGCGAGCCCGCCGCGCACGGCCTGGCGCGCGAGGTAGAGGGCCGAGGAGCCCGTCGAGCAGTTGTTGTTGACGTTGACCACCGGGATGCCGGTGAGGCCGAGGCCGTAGACCGCGCGCTGGCCCGAGGTCGACTCGCCGTAGCAGTAGCCGACGTACGCCTGTTCGACCGAGTCGTAGGGAACGCCGGCGTCGGCGAGCGCCTTCTCGCCGGCCTCCTTGGCCCAGTCGGGGTAGTCGCCCACCTTGGTCCCGGGCTTGTCGAACTTCGTCATCCCGACGCCGACGACGAAGGTGCGCTCGCTCATCGGCGGGACACTAACATACCAATCGCTTGCTATGTTACTCGGCGTGATCCCGTTCTTGGACCGGGCGCGGGACGAGGTCCACTACGTCGCGGCCTGCGCTCGCGCCGGCCTCCTCACGCTCGAGCCGCCGCAGAGGACGATCGCCGGCGTCAGGGCCCTCGCCCGCTGGGGCATGCTCGGCGGCGCACCCGGTATCGCGGCGGCCAAGCACCCCGACCGCGTCGCGCTCGTCGACGAGCGAGGGGCGCAGACGTACGCCGAGCTCGACGCCCGCATCAGCACGCTGGCGAACGCCTGGATCGCGCGGGGCCTGCGCGCCGGCGACGGCGTCGCCGTCCTTGCGCGAAACCACCGTGGCTTCGTCGAGGCGACGTTCGCCGCCGCCCGCGCGGGCGCTCGCACGATCCTCCTCAACACCGACTTCGCCGGCCCGCAGATCCGCGAGGTCGCCGAGCGCGAGGGCACACGGATGCTCGTCCACGACGACGAGTACTCGAGCTTCCTCGACGGCGTCGACCCGCCGCTGGGCCGCTGGCGCGCCTGGGCCGAGACCCCGGGCGAGGACACGCTCGACGCGCTGATCGCCGGGCAGGCCGGCGGCCCGCCGCCGCCGAAGCCCGAGCAGAGCGCCTCGATCGTCATCCTCACGAGCGGCACGACGGGTACGCCGAAGGGTGCGCAGCGCGAGTCGCCGCGCTCGCTCGCTCCCGTGGGCACCCTCCTGTCCAAGGTGCCGTTTCGCGCCGGCGAGACGACGCTCATCGGTGCCCCGCTCTTCCACGCGCTCGGGTTCGCCCACGCGGTCCTGGCGATGGGCCTCGGCTCGACGCTCGTCCTGCGCCGGCGCTTCGATCCGCAGGTCGCGCTCGAGGACCTCGAGCGCCACCGGGCGAGCGCGCTCGTGCTCGTCCCGGTGATGCTGCGCAAGATGCTCGACCTGGGCGACGAGGCGCGGGCCGGGCGCGACTTCTCGCCCCTGCGGATCATCTTCGTCGCCGGCTCCCAGCTCGGCGCCGAGCTGTGCCTGCGCGCGACGGCCGCGTTCGGCCCGACGCTCTACAACCTCTACGGCTCGACCGAGGTCGCCTACGCGACGATCGCCACTCCGGAGGACCTGGCGGTCGAGCCGGGCTGCGTCGGCCGGGTGCCCCGCGGCGCGCGGGTGCGGATCTACGACGACGCCGGACGGGAGCTGCCGCCGGGCGTCACCGGCCGGATCTTCGTCGGCAACCCCGTGCCGTTCGAGGGCTACACCGGCGGCGGTACGAAGGAGCTCGTCGACGGCCTGATGTCGAGCGGCGACGTCGGGCACTTCGACGCCGCCGGGCGGCTGTTCATCGACGGCCGCGACGACGACATGATCGTCTCGGGTGGTGAGAACGTCTTCCCCGGCGAGATCGAGGAGCTGCTCCTCGGCCATCCCGCGATCCGCGACGCAGCGGTGATCGGCGTCGAGGACGAGCAGTGGGGACAGCGCCTGCGGGCGTTCGTGGTCCTCCACGACGGGGAGGCGCTCGCCGAGGACGACGTCAAGGCGCATGTCCGCGAGAGCCTCGCGCGTTACAAGGCACCCCGTGACGTGGTATTCCTCGATCAGTTGCCCCGCAATCCGACGGGCAAGGTGCTCAAGCGGGAGCTGGCGGGGTCTCCGCCCTAGACGACGCCCAGGGAGGCGCGATGAATCCGGTGCTGAAGGAGCTCACGGGGCTCGTACGAGGCCCGGTGAAGGCCGCGACCCATCTGGCGAACCGACCGGTGGGCATCAACGTCATCGATCGCTTTCGCCACCTGAAGACGCTCGAGGAGGCGGTCGCCGGCCAGGTCGTGGTGATCACCGGCGCGTCGTCGGGCATCGGCGCGGCGGCGGCTCAGCGCGTCGGCGCCGCCGGCGGGACCGTGGTGCTCGTCGCGCGGGGCCGGGACAAGCTCGAGGAGACCGCCGCGCTGATCGAGCAGGCGGGCGGCACGGCGGAGATCGAGCCCTGCGACCTCACGGACATGGAGGCGATCGACCGTCTCACCGCGGGCGTGCTCGACCGCCACGGGCGCGTCGACATCCTCGTCAACAACGCGGGGCGGTCGATCCGGCGCTCGGTCGAGCTCTCCTACGACCGCTTCCACGACTTCGAGCGCACGATGCAGCTCAACTACTTCGCCGCCCTGCGGCTGATCCTCCGCACGCTGCCGGGGATGCGCGAGCGCGGCTGGGGTCAGATCGTCAACATCTCCTCCGCCGGCGTGCAGACCCGGGTGCCGCGCTTCGCGAGCTACATCGCCTCGAAGGCGGCCCTCGACACGTTCTCGGACGCGGTCCAGGGCGAGGTCCTCGACGACGGCGTCCGCTTCACGACGATCCACATGCCGCTCGTGCGCACGCCGATGATCGCGCCGACGAAGATGTACGCGCGCTTCCCGACGCTCTCGCCCGAGCAGGCGGCGGACCTGATCGCGCGCGCGATCGTCTACCGCCCCCGGCGGCTCGGGCCGCCGTTCGGCCACGCCGCCGCGCTCGCGGACGCGATCAGCCCGGAGGCGATGGACGTCGTGCGCAACCGCGGGTACCGCATGTTCGCCGACTCCCACGCCGCGAAGGGGGAGGTCGACTCCAAGGTGAAGGAGAACACGACGCCCGCGGGCGAGGCGTTCGCGCGCGTGACCCGGGGCGTGCACTGGTAGCGCGTGGCGCGGCGGACTGGTGACGCCGGTCGTCGGATGACGCAATAGATTCCCGCCGCGTGCCGCTTTCGCGCCGTGCGTTCCTCGCCGACGCCGCCCTCGTCGGCGGCGCGGTCCTGCTCGACGGCCCGGCGGCGGCCGCGAGGAGCAGGCGTCCTCGCCGGAAGGCGAAGTACCCGCTCGCGCGCGCCGGCGCGTTCTCGCTCGGCGTCATGAGCGGCTTCCCCGGCACGGCCGACGCCGTCCTGTGGACGCGGCTCGACGGGCAGGAGCACAACGTCGGCGTGACGGTCGAGGTGGCGACCGACCAGGGCTTCCGGCACGTCGTCGATCGCGCGAAGGTCGCCTCGCCGAGCTTCCGCGACCACACGGTGCGCTACCACGCCGGGCGCGGCCTGGCTCCTGGGCGCGAGTACTTCTATCGCTTCCACACGAAGACGACGAGCTCTCCGGTGGGACGGCTCCGCACGCTGCGCCCGCCGGACTCGCGCCAGCCGCTCCGCGTCGGCGTCTTCTCGTGCCAGAGCTACGAGGCCGGCTACTACACCGCGCAGGCCGGGCTGGCGGCTGAGCCCGACCTCGACCTGGTGCTCTGCCTCGGCGACTACATCTACGAGCACCACTACTACGACGGCCCGGCCGGGCGGAAGGACACGACGGGCCCGAACCATGACGGCGACGTCCAGACGCTCGGGGAGTACCGCGAGAAGTACCGCTTGTACAAGGCCGATCCCAGCCTGCAGGCGATGCACGCCGCCCACCCGTTCGTGCCGATCTGGGACGACCACGAGGTCGAGGACAACTACGCCGGCGCGGGCCCCGACTCGGTGTCGAAGGACCCCGCGCACCTCGAGAACGACAACGCCTACCGGCGCCGCGTGCCCTTCGCCGAGCGCCAGCGCAACGGCTACGCGTCGTTCTTCGAGTACCAGCCGTTCCTGCGGGCGCGGCCCGCCGGGACGAAGATCTACCGCACCGTCCCGCTGGGTGCGACCGCGACGCTCTTCCTCACCGACGAGCGCCAGTACCGCAGCCCGCAGCCGTGCCACGACCAGCTGCTGCTGCCCTGCGCGGAGGACGGAGCGCCGTCGGCGACCATGCTCGGCGCCGAGCAGAAGGCGTGGTTCAAGAACGCGCTCGCCGCGGACGGCGCGACCTGGAAGCTGTGGGCCAACGAGCTCGTGCTGATGTCGCTCGACTCGGCCCCGGGCGTGCCGCTCAACCCCGACCAGTGGGACGGCTACGCGGCCGAGCGCGCCGAGATCCTCGGCTTCGTCCACGACCGGGGGATCGGCAACCTCGTTGCGCTCACCGGCGACATCCACACGTTCCTCGCAGGCAACGTCACGACGACCGGCCGCTTCGGGGGCAAGGGCGTCGGCACGGAGTTCGTCGGCGGGTCGATCACGTCGAAGGGGCTCGAGGCGCTGGCCGCCGTCGTCCCCGCGCTCCGCACGACCAACCCCCATCTCCAGTACGCGAACCTCACGCGTCGTGGCTACATGGTCGTCGAGGCGAGCCCGCAGCAACTCCGCGTCGCCTACCGCTCGCCGACGAGCGTGACGGTCCCGCAGAGCCCGATCGAGACGATCGCGTCGTTCGTCGTGGAGAGCGGGCGGCCGGTGGTGCACACTGCGTAGGCCTCATGAATGAGATCGCCGCCAAGCTGGGAGAGGTCGGACTGCCCGCTCCCGTCGCGGAGCTGGCGCGCACGGACTGGGACGCCATCGTCGTCGGCGGCGGCCACAACGGCCTGACGGCCGCCGCGTACCTCGCGAAGGCCGGCTGGAAGGTCCTCGTCCTCGAGCGCCGCGAGCGGCTCGGGGGGGCGTGCACCCTCGAGCGGCCGTTCGCCGACGACCGCTTCTCGGTCAGCCCGTGCGCCTACGTCGTCGGGCTGCTCGACGACGTCGTCATCCGCGAGCTCGACCTGCGCCGGCGCGGCTACGAGTGCTACGTCGCCGACCCGAATCTGTGGGTCCCGTTCGAGGACGGCACGTCGTTCGCGCAGTGGCTCGACCACTCGAAGACGCAGGCGGGGCTGGACGCCCTCGGGGTCTCGAAGAAGGACGCCGAGGGCTACTGGGCCTACGAGGAGATCTTCGACGACATCCGCAAGCGCCTGCGCACGGGCGCGCGGGACTCGTGGAAGGGCGACACGCCGACGCGCGCGGAGATCGCCGAGCTCCTGCGCGGCGAGCAGGAGATGCTCGACATCGTGTTCGAGGCGTCGATCGCCGAGGTCCTCGACTCCTACATGGGCGACCAGCGGCTCAAGGACGCCCTGTTCGGCCAGGGCGTGATCGCCGCCTACGGCGGGCCGAAGGACACCGGCACCGCGTCCATCAAGCTCATGCACTACCAGGGCGACCTCGAGGGCCAGGGCCCGGTGTGGGGCTACGTCAAGGGCGGTATGGGGATGATCAGCTTCGCGATCGCCGACGCCGCGCGCGAGGCCGGCGCGACGCTGGCGTGCGGCGTGCCGGTGGCGCAGATCCTGCCGGGCGAGGGCGTCGTGCTGGAGGACGGCACGCGCCTGCGCGCGCGTCGGGTCGTGTGCAACGCCGACCCGAAGGTGGCGCTCCGTCTGCTCGCCGACGCCGACGTCCCCGCCGGCTACCGCGAGCGGCTCGAGGCGTGGAAGATCCGCAGCCCGGTCGTGAAGTTCAACGCCGCACTCAGTTCCCTGCCCGAGTGGACGGCGGCGCCCGGCGAGCGCTGGCCGGCGTTCGCGACCATCGACGTGACCGGCGGACTCGACGACGCCCAGCGCGCGTTCGAGGCGTGCGACCGCGGCGAGCCGGCGGTGGGCTTCGGGGAGATCTACCTCCAGACCGGCTACGACCCCTCGCCCGCGCCGGAGGGCCACCACCTCCTGAGCGTCTTCGGTCAGTACGCGCCGTATGAGCTTGCCCACGGCACCTGGGACTCCCGCCGCGAGGAGGTCGGCCGCCAGTTCATCGACCTGATCTCGCGCTTCTCACCGGGCTTCGAGGACCGGCTCGAGGCCTACGAGGTGCTCGGCCCGCCGGACATCGAGGAGCGCATCGGCCTGACCGGCGGCAACATCTTCCAGGGCGAGGTCACGCCCGACCAGATGTGGGAGCACCGCCTGACGCCGCGCACGCCGGTCGACGGCTTCTACTTCTGCGGCGCGGCGACGCACCCGGGGGGAAGCGTGATCGCCCTGAACGGACGCAACGCGGCCGAGGCGGCGCTGGCGGACGCGCGGGTGGGGACGAGCGTCTCGTAGCGCAGACATGCGACTGTACCACGAACTGTGCTACAGTCGCAGGCATGGCATCGAAGGTCGTCAGGGCCCGTCTCGACGGGCCGTCGGAGGCGGCTCTCGGGGTGCTGCTCAGCGAGGGGCGCAACGAATCGGAGGCCGTGCGCACGGCGCTCGTCGAAGCCGGGGTGCGCCGCCGCCGCAGGGCGGCTCTGCGGGACGAGGCGGCACGGCTCGCCGCGGACCCTGAGGATCGGGCCGAGCTCGTGCGTCTTCGGGACGAGCTCGACGCGCTGATGGCGCCCGTGCCCGACTGATGGTTCGTGGCGAGGTCGTGAGGTTGCCCTCGCCGCCGAACCGCCGCGGTCGCGAGCAGCGTGGCTCCCGACCTGGTGTGATCGTCCAGGCGGACGAACTGCTCGGCCTCAGCACCGTGCTCGTCGCGCCGACGTCGACGTCGGCCGCTCCGGCGTCGTTCCGCCCCGCGATCGACGTCGGAGGGACCGCGACTCGCGTGCTGACCGATCAGCTCCGCGTCTTCGACGCGGGATCCCTCGGCAAGTCGTTGGGCCGCCTCGAGGCGGCCGAGCTGCGTGCCCTCGACGACGCGCTCACCCTGGTGCTCGGCCTCTGACCTCGTCCTGACCTGCCGGCTCCTTCGCCTGGGTCGGCGCGTCAGTGACGTGAAGCTCCACCACTGCGCGGGCAACCGCCACGCGACCGGTTGCGATCGGCGACCGTGTGGACACTTGCCCAGCGTGGACTTCGAAGCGCTCTACCGCGCGACCTATCCCCGTGTGCTCGCCTACGCCCGCTCG
>JAOPZQ010000071.1 GCA_025964075.1 Solirubrobacterales bacterium
CGGTGGGCCGTTCGCCGCCCCGGCCGTAGCAGGCCGGCCCGGGGGAGGAACCGGCGCTGTCGGGGCCGACGCGCAGCAGGCCGCCGGCGTCGATCCAGGCGATCGACCCGCCGCCGGCGCCGATCGAGCGGACGTCCACCGATGAGAGGCCGGTGAGATGCCCGGCGAACGGCTCGCCGAGCCAGGTCTCCCGTGTGAAGACGATGTCTCCGTCCCGCACCAGGCTGACGTCGAAGCTCGTGCCGCCGGTGTCGCAGACGACGAGGTCCTCGGTGCCGGCCTCGGCGCGGTAGACGCGCCCCGCGATCGGGGCCAGCGACGGCCCCGACTTCGCGGCGTAGACCGGGCGCTCCACGAGCTCCTCCATCGGCACGACCCCGCCGATCGACGTCGCGGCGACGACCTGGCCGGTGAAGCCGGCGCCGGCGAGCTCGCGCTCGACCTCGCGCAGGTGACGCTGCATCAACGGCTTCAGCGAGGCGTCGATCGCCGCGCAGGAAGTGCGGCGGTACTCCCGCACGATCGGGTTCAGGCGGTGCGACAGCGTGTAGGGGACGCCCGGAAGCAGCTCGTCGAGCAACGCGCCCACCGCCTCCTCGTGCCGTCCGTTGGCCACCGACCAGAGCAGCGCGACGGCGATCGCCTCGATGCCGAGATCCGCCAGCCGCGCGACGACGCCGCGCGCCTGCTCGACGTCGAGCGCCGTGGCGACGTCGCCCGCGGCGCCGATCCGCTCGTCGATCTCGAAGGTCAGATGGCGCGGGATGTACGGGTCGGGATAGGGGCGGTCGAAGTCGTAGGGATGCATCGAGCCGCCCTCTCGGCGGATCAGCACATCGCGGAACCCGGCCGTGCACAGCAGCGCCGTGCGCGCGGTCCCGCCCGTGAGGATTGCGTTGGTGGCCTGGGTGGTGCTGTAGACGAACAGCTCCGTGCGTCCGAGCAGGTCCGCGCCGGTCGTCCCGAGCTGCCCCGCGGCCGCGTCGATGGCCGCGAGCAGCCCATGGCTGAGGCGTTCAGGCGTCGTCAGCGCCTTGCCGATGGCGAGCCGTCCGCTCGCGTCGCCGGCGACGACGTCGGTGAAGGTCCCGCCGACGTCGCAGGTCACCTTGATCGGACTCGGCGCCTCCGTCACGTCGAGGGAACGAAGGCGACCGCGTCGATCTCGATCTGCGCGCCGAGGAGCAGCCCCGCCACCTGGACGGCCGCGCTGGCCGGGAGATGGTCGCCGAAGCGCTCGGCCCGGACCCGGCTGAAGTCCGCGTAGTTTTCGAGGCTCGTCAGGTAGACGGTGATGCGCACGACGTGAGACAGGTCCGCGCCGGCCAGCCCGAGCACCCGCTCGACGTGGTCGAGCGTCGCGTGCGTCTGTGCGGCGAGGTCGCCGGAGACCTGGTGCTTGTCGTCCATGCCGACCTGGCCGGAGACGTGCAGCCACGTGCCCGGCTCGCCGACGGCGACCATGTCGCTGAAGCTCGCGAAGTCCGACGGATAGCGCTCGATGCTCACGTTGACTCCTTCTCGAGGGCGGGATGCGCCGCCGCGACGTCCTCCGCGGCGCCGCCGAAGCCGGCGACCGCCTCTGCGACGAGATCCTCGCCGAGAGTGGTGCTCATCGCCATCTCGCCGCCGCCGCCGATGTAGACGCCGTTGTTGATGCACGCGAGGTAGTAGGCACGGCTGCGCACGGTGTCGGCCGACCCGTCCGCCGACAGGACGTACACGCCGCGCGCCGAACCCTCACCGGTCACGGTCAGCCGCACGCCCCACGCCTCGCCGGCGCGGCGGATGCCCTCGGCCAGCACCTCCGCTTGCTCGTTCATGCGCGAGATGCGCTCCCCGGTGAGATCGACGAGCGCGACTCGTCCGGCCACCGCGCCGAGCGGATTGCCGTTGAACGACCCACCGTGGTAGAGCGGCTTGGGCCCCCGCGGATCGAAGCTCCGCATGAGCTCGGCCGACGCGCCGATCACCCCTACCGGCAGGCCGCCGCCGATGAACTTGCCCAGGCACGTGACGTCCGCCGTGAAGCCGAACCGCTCGGCAGAGCCGCCGGGGGCGAGTCGGAACATGAGGCAGTCGTCCAGGACGACCAGCGCGCCGATCTCGCGAGCCGCCTCGGCCAGCTCGGGCAGGAACCCGGGGGGAGGCGCGACGACGTTGTCGGTGTAGAGCACCGGCTCGATCACCACCGCCGCCAGCTCGGCGGCGTGGGCGGCGATCTTCTTGCGCCAGTGGTCGATGTCGCCGAAGCGTGCGAGCAGCGTTCGGCCGGGAAGCTCGCCGCGGCCGCCCAGCCCGGCCTCGAGGTCGTCGAAGGACCCGTGGTAGGCGTGGACCGCCTTGAGGATCAGCGGTCGCCCGGTCGCCCACCGCGCGAGCTTGACCGCCAGCATCGTCGCCTCGGTTCCGGTGTTGGTGAAGCGCACTTGCTCGGCGCCGGGGAGCCGGCTGCACAGGAGCTCGGCGAACGCGACCTGGGCCTCGGACGTCCCCGGCCACGCGGTGCCGCGCTCCATGGCGGTCCGGACCGCGGCGATGACCGGCGGATAGGCGTGGCCGTGGATGAGGCTCAACCCGTTGCACACGAAGTCGATCAGGCGGTTGCCGTCGACGTCGTAGAGGACGGAGCCCTCGCCGCGCTCGAAGACGAGCGGGTAGGGCGTGAAGTAGCCAAAGGAACGGGTGCTGCCCGCCGACATCACCCGCTCGGCGCGATCCATCAGCGCGGCCGACCGCGGCGTCCGATCGCGGTAGGCCGCCTCGATCGGCGATCGAGCCGCTTCCGGCGTTGTCTGGTCGATGCTCGTATGCATATCGCGCGTTCGATATGCAACGTATCCGAGGGCTGATGGGCAGTCAAACAAGCTGAGCCGATCGGTTCGTTTAGGCTCGACCCGGATGCCGAAGCTCGGGATGGGGCCGATACGGAGGGAGCAGATCTGCCGCGGTGCCGCCGCCGTCGTCGCGCGCGAGGGCTTCCCGGGCGCCACCATGCGCGCCGTGGCGGAGGAGACCGGCGTGAGCACCGGCATGCTCAACCACTACTTCCCGAGCCGGGCCGACATGCTCGAGGAGACGCTCGCCTTCGTCTCCGAGGAGAACCAGGCGCGGCTGCGCGCGGCGATCGCGGACGTCCCGGCGGGCGAGCCGCGGCTGCGCGCGCTCATTCGCGCGACCGTGCCCCACGACCCCGAGGTGATGACGGTCTGGCGGATCTGGATCGCCGCTTACGGCGACGCGTTCCGGTCGGGATCGATGCGCACGCGCATCCAGGGCCGCCTCGATCCCTGGTACGAGCTGCTCGACTACGCCCTCGAGGGCTACGACACGGAGCAGCGCGACGGCCCGATGCCGCTGGCGTGGGTGCTCGACGCCATGCTCAACGGCCTGATGATCCAGGCGATGGTGTCGCTCACCGACATCTCGTGGGAGGCCATCGAGGAGGCGATCGTCGGGGCGATGGCGGGGGCCGGCCAGCCCCGCTGATCCCGCGCGCCGCAGTCAGGCGCTGAGCGGCACCTGGTCCGGACGGTAGAGACCGGGAGGCAGGCGCCGCAGCGGCGCGATGATGTTCAACGCGCGGGTCGCGGTGGCCGGGTAGGCGTCCGAGAAGGTCGTGCCGCTCGCCGTCAGCGTGAGGGTCGTGTCGCCCGCTATGCGCACGCTCACCGAGTCCGGACGCCCGTCGGCGCCGGGGTCCAACGCGAAGATCCCGGTCCAGCGCAAGCGGATCCGCTCCTCGCCGCCGGCGCAGCCCGAGGCGACGGCCTCGAAGCCACCGATCTCACCCGCGTCGACCCGGCGATGCGGTGATGCGCGCGACGCCGCGGCGAAGGTCGGGTCGCAGCCGACGGTGACGTCCACCGCGCCGACCCCGGTCGCGTCGGCGATCAGCCGCACGCACTCCGCGAGCGGCATGTGGTCGGCGAAATTCGAGAGGTCCGCCTCGCGGCGGCCGATGCCGAGGCCGTCCAGCACGCCGTCGCCCCACCCGCACAGGTCGCTGACCCGTTCGGCGAACACGTGCCGGACATTGGGTACGAAGGAGGCCCACGTCGCGGGGAGCACGTCCAGCAGGAACCCGGGATTCCAGCCGATGCCGACGATCCGCGCCTGCCCGCGTGCCGCACGCGCCGCGAGCACGTCCGCCGCCGGGCGGCCGAGTACGGCGACCGGGTGGACGAGGCCGGTGACGGTGACGACGTCCTTGCCCCGCTCGGCGTAGGCGCCGAGCGCCTCGGCCACGGTGCGCGGATCGCCGAGCGCGCAGTAGACCACGACGTCGACCTCGCCGGAGCGTGCGACGTCGAGCGGATCGGCCGTCGCGCCGACACCGATCGGTTGCCGACCCACCAGCGTTCCGATGTCGGCGGCGACCTTCGCGGGCGTGAAGACAACGGCGGCGGCGAGCTCGGTGTCCGGCCGGTCCAGGCACATCTGCGCGACGCGCGCACCGATCTGCCCGAGGCCGACCACTGCTACACGCGTCGGTCGGTTGGCGTCGGCTCGTGGCGCCCTCATCGGCGCGCAACCATCGCACACTGCCGGTACGCGTCGGGCAGCCGCGCCTGACGACGGCCGGCAGCGTCGGGCTCTTCACGTCCTATGTCTGGCCACGGTGCGGGGGAGCCCGAAGTGGGGGAACACGCCGCTGTCGGCAAAGAACGTGATCTCGGCGATCTTGCTGCCGGCGAGGGTGAGCACGAGCAACCCATAGGGGCGCGCGATGTCGGTTTGCGGGCACGGGAAGTAGCAGCCGAAGGCGGGCTGACCGTTGGCCCGGGTCGGGACGATTCGCAGTGGTCCGCCCCGGCTCGCGCCGCGGTGGCGTAGGAACTGTCCGATCGCCGCGGCTCCTTGGTATTCGTAGGGGTAGGGCGGCATCGTCAGCCAGGCGTCGTCGGTGAGCAACGCGACGACGGCGCCGACGTCGCCCTCCTCGATCGCGTTCGCGAATTGCCCGACCACCTCGCGCTCGCGCCGGGAGTTGGGCAGCGGCGCCCGGTCGCGTCCGGCAGCGGGCAGGCGGCTCTCGAGCGCGACACGAGCGCGTCGCAGCAGGCTGTTCACCGCCGCTTCGCTCATGTCGAGGATCTCGGCCGCCTCCGCGGCGCGGAAGCTGAGCACGTCGCGCAGGACCAGTACCGCCCGCTGCTGCGGCGGGAGGTGTTGGAGACCGGCAACGAACGCGAGGGCCATCGCTTCCATGTGCTCGTAGCGGGCCTCGGGCCCAGGTGCTTGGTCGGCGATCCCCTCGATGAGCACGTCCGGGTAGGGCTCGAGCCAGATCGGTTCGGCCATGCGACTGGGCGTGGGCGGCTCGGTCATCGGTTCGAGTCGCTGCGGCCTGCGCGCGCTCGCTCGCAGCGCGTCAAGCGATCGGTTGGTTGCAATTCGGTACAGCCAGGTCCGGATCGACGCCTGCTCCGTGAACTGGTCCAGCCCGCGCCAAGCGGCCAGCAGGGTCTCCTGGACCAGGTCCTCGGCGTCCTGAGTCGAGCCGACGATCCTGTAGCACTGCAGTTGCAGCTCATGCCGGTAGGGCTCGGTCAGTTCGCGGAACGCGTTCTCGTCCCCGGCGCGAGCCAGCGTGAGCGCGCGTTCGGTCACGTTCGCATCCTCGCATTGAAGCCTCCGTTCATGGCCATCACGAGTACAGACGTCGCGGGGCGCGCAAATTCGTCGCTCAATTTCGCGGCATCCCGACGCCTACAGAGGTGATGACCACGAACGAGCAACACCAGATGAGTCAACCAGCCGCCAACCTCTTAGGAGGACGTATGACGATCGCAGACCGAGCAGTTCTGGTGACCGGCGCCAATCGCGGCATCGGACAGGCGCTGGTCGAGGAAGCCCTGAGGAGAGGCGCAAAGCGGGTGTATGCCGGTACGCGCCAACCCTTGGCCCACTCGGATGAGCGCGTCACGCCCGTGACCCTGGACGTGACCGACGCGACGCAGATTCAGGCAGCTGTCGAGAGCGTCGAGTCTCTCGACGTCCTGATCAATAACGCCGGCGTGTCCCTTCTCGGTGACCTCGATCGTGCCCTGCTCGAGCAGCACCTCGCGGTCAACCTGTTCGGCACGTACGGCGTGACGCAGGCGTTCCTGCCGTTGCTGATTGATTCGCGGGGAGCCATGGTCAACG
>JAOPZQ010000085.1 GCA_025964075.1 Solirubrobacterales bacterium
GGTGCAGCTGGCAGCCGCCGGTCGGACAGGCGTTGTTGTTGTAGTTGCCGACCTGGACCTCGTAGACGGTGTTGGCGGAGCTCGCGAACGCCGCGATCTTGGATGTGCTGTCCCCGGACGCAACGTCGTCCTGGCATGCCAACGGTGTGGTGCCGCCCTGCGTATAGATCGAAAGCACGGTGTCGTAGCTCGAGCCCGCGGTCGAGATGTCGATCGACCCGCCCGTACCAACGATCCGGTACCAGGCGGTGTGGCCCACGGTGCGGTTGAACGGGCCGCCGCTGAACGTCGCGCAGGAGATCTGCGTGCCCGAGGGCGCGCCCGGCTCAGCCGTGCTGTCGGTCGCGAAGCCGGTGGCGTCCACCGTCACCGGAGTCCCGTAGAAGAGACGATCGCTCGTGTCACTCGTACGGACGTCGCTCGCAGTCGCCACCGGCACCGCGACGAGCGAGGCGGCCAGCACGAGCAGGGGAAGGAGGAGGCGAAGCGTGCGCAAGTTCGGGTCCCGGGTCGGGGGGTTAACGCCGCAGGGGAGTTGCGGTCCCTGCCCGCTGGGGGGACGCTACTCGTGTGACGCGCGGCGGGTCAAGCCGGAACTGTCAGCTGATAGTGACGAGCGCGCGGGGCCGGATCGCGAAGCGGGCCTCGTCGGCCTCGCCGATGAAGTCGCCGTCGACCTGGATCGGCACCGGCGCGCCGTCGAGGGCGCGGACGACGATCTCGCCGGCGGTGTTGAAGGCGCTGATTCGGCGGTGCTTGACGATGCGCGCTCGGGCGCTGAACGCGCGCCAGACGACGGTGGGCATGTCGATCGGACTGCCCCGGCGCAGGACGATCCCGGCGAGCGTGCCCGAGTCGAGCTCGGCGCCCTCGGCGATCTCGATCGGCCGGCGGTCGAAGTACGTGTAGGGGTGGCCGTTCTGGATGATCGCGAGGACGCCCTCGTGACGCTCGCCGTCCTTCACCTCGACGGCGATGCGCGGCGGCCGGACGACGTAGCGCCGGAGGAACGCCGACAGCGCCGCCCACGTGTAGTACCACTCGCCCATGCGGACCTTGAGCCGCGGATGGGCGTCGACGCGCTCGACCACCCGGGCATCGAGGCCGACCCCCGCGGAGAACGTGAAGCAGCGGTCGTTGACGACGCCGACGTCGACGGTCCGGGGCGCCCACTGGTCCGCCACGCGCAGGAGGTGCTCGGTGGCGTCGACGACGTCGTCGGGGATCCCGAGCATCCGGCAGTAGACGTTCGTGCGCCCGCCGGGCAGCACCGTGAACGCGGTGCCCGTGCCGACGATTCCGTTCGCCGCCTCGTTGACGGTGCCGTCGCCGCCGAACGCGACGACGACGTCGTAGCCCTGCTGGGCCGCCTGCCGGCAGAGCTCGGTCGCGTGGTCCTTGGACTCGGTGTCGATCGCCTCGACGTGGTAGCGGCCGCGCAGGGCGTAGACGACGAGGTGCTTGAGGCGATCGGACACCGTGCTCGCGTACGGGTTGACGATCACGAGCATGCGGCGGCTCGGCGTACCCGACGCCGCGGCGGCGCCGAGGCGTTCCAGGGCCTCGAGGGAGACGGCGGCGGGCGGCATCGCGGGGCTTGTATCACCGCTCGCGTGCAAGGGTTACGCGCTATGCAAGAGATCGCCCCCGGGGTGTTCCACTGGAACGCCCTGCACCCCAACATCAAGATGCGGGTCTCGTCCTACTTCCTCGCCGACGAGGGCGTCGTCCTCGATCCGATGCTCCCGCCCGAGGGACTCGAATGGTTCGAGGAGCACGCGCCGCCCGCCGCCGTCGTCCTGACGAACCGGCATCACCATCGCCGTAGCGCCGACTTCGTCGAGGAGTTCGGCTGCGCGGTGTTCTGCCACAGCGCCGGCCTGCACGAGTTCACCGAGGAGCAGCACGTCCAGGGCTTCGAGGACGGCGACGAGCCGGTGGCCGGGATCGAGGTCAAGCACGTGGGCTCGATCTGTCCCGACGAGGTGGCCATCTACGTGCCGCGCGCGAAGGCGATCGCGTTCGCCGACGGCGTCGTGCGCTGGCGCCGGGACGATCCGCTCGGCTTCGTCCCCGACTCGCTGTTCGACGACGCCGAGCACGACAAGGCCGGCATCCGGGACTCGGTCCGGGCGCTCCTGCCGCTCGAGCCCGACCATCTCCTCCTCGCGCACGGCGAGCCGATCGTGGGCGGCGGGACCGCCGCGCTCCAGGCGTTCCTCGCCCGCTGAGCGACGCGTCTAGAGCCAGCCGCGGCGGTGGAAGAACGCGATCATGCCCGCGCCCAGGGCGACGATCGCCGCAAGGATGATCCAGAAGGCGGAGATCTGGCCCTCGCCGGGGACGCGCACGTTCATCCCCCAGATACCTGTGATCAGCGTCAGCGGCAGGAAGACCAGTGAGAGGGCGGTGAGGAAGCGCAGCACGTCGTTGAGCTGATGCGAGAGCACCGACTCGTTCGTCACCTCGAGGGCCTCGACCGTCTCCTTGTAGCCCTCGAGCATCTGCCAGATGCGCTCCGACGCGTCGTTGATGTCGTCGAAGTAGATGTCCAGCTCGTCGCTCATGAAGCGCTTCTTCGTGCGCTCGAGGTCCGCGATCACCGCGCGCTGCGGGCGGACGATCTTCCGGAAGTTGATGATCTCCTGCTTGACGTTGGAGATGTCCCGGACGACCTCCTTCGAGCGTCCCTCGAAGATGTCGTCCTCGATCCGCTCGAGCTTGTTGCCCATCTTCGCGAGCATCGGGAAGGCGGCGTCGACGCAGTCGTCGAGCACCTTGTACAGGAGGTAGCCGGTGCCGCGGGCGAAGTACTGCTCGCGCATCTCCTCGTTGCGCCGGCAGCGCTCGAACAGGTACTCGATCGGCGGCAGGATCTCGTTCGGCAGCGTGATCAGGAAGTCCGGGCCGACGAAGATGTCGAGCTCGGCCGCGTTCAGGCGCTGGATCTGCTTGTCGAAGCGCGGGAAGTGGAGAACGATGAACAGGTAGGAGTCGTACTCGTCGATCTTCGGGCGCTGGTTGCGCGAGAAGACGTCCTCGTAGTCGAGCGGGTGGAAGTCGAAGTGCTCCTCGAGCCAGGCCCGGTGGGCCGGCCGTGGGCGCGGGACGTGCACCCAGCGAACGCCCTGGGCCTCGATGACCTCGACGTCGGGGGCTTCAGGCTCGGGCGGAGAGGCGACGTGATCGAGTCGCGACCGACCCGTCCGGCCGAAGCGGGGCTTGGGCAGGTTGGGCACGGGGACTTCGCGGCTCGTCGGTGGGGATGGCGTCGATCGGCATGGGTTTCGCCTCTCCAGAAAGGATACCTTCGGTCGCGTAAGTCCGCTCGGCCTGCAATACTGCGGTCCACATAGCAGTACGCATCCAGAGGGGTGGAGGGAACTGGCCCTACGAAACCCCGGCAACCACTCGCCTAGCGAGAACGGTGCCAATTCCAACAGGCCCTAGATAAATGCCTGGGAGATGTGGATCAGCGGTTTCGAGACCTCTGCCCCCACAGACCCACGGCGGAGGTTTTTTCATATGCCGCCAGAGTCTCTACGTTGCAAGGAATGTAAGACCCGCTACCCGCTCGACGCGCGCTACGTGTGCGAGCAGTGCTTCGGGCCGCTCGAGGTCGCCTACGCGGCTCGGGAGGACGTCGACGTCGGCGCGTTGCGCCGGCGCATCCAGGCCGGCCCGCCGACGATCTGGCGCTACGCCGACTTCCTTCCCGTCGCGCCGCCGAACCGCGGGCTGGCGCCGGGCTTCACGCCGCTGATCCGCGCCCATCGCCTCGAGGAGCGCCTCGGGCTGCGGGAGCTGTGGATCAAGAACGACGCGGCGAACCCGACGCACTCGTTCAAGGACCGCGTCGTCTCGGTCGCGCTCGCCCGCGCGCGGGAGCTCGGCTTCGAGACGATCGCCTGCGCGTCGACCGGCAATCTCGCCAACGCGGTGGCCGCGCACGCCGCCGCCGCGGGGCTCGATTCCTACGTGTTCATCCCCGCCGACCTCGAGGAGCAGAAGATCCTCGCCACCGGCGTCTACGGCACGCGCCTGGTCGCCGTCCGCGGGAACTACGACGACGTCAACCGCCTGTGCACCGAGCTCTCGGGCGAGCGGCCGTGGGCGTTCGTCAACGTCAACATGCGGCCCTACTACGCCGAGGGCTCGAAGACGCTCGCGTTCGAGACCGCCGAGCAGCTCGGCTGGGAGCTCCCCGACCGGGTCGTGGCGCCGATCGCCTCCGGGTCGCTGTTCACGAAGATCGCCCGCGGCTTCGAGGAGTGGCTCGAGATCGGGCTGGTCGAGGGCTCGCTGCCGACGATGAACGGCGCTCAGGCCGATGGCTGCTCGCCCGTCGCGCAGGCGTTCGCCGGCGGCCACGACGTCTGCCGCCCGGTCAAGCCGGACACCATCGCCAAGTCGCTGGCGATCGGCAACCCGGCCGACGGCCCCTACGCGCTCGAGCTCGCCCGCCGGACCGGCGGGACGATCGACTCCGTCAGCGACGACGAGATCCGGGCGGGCATCCGCCTGCTCGCCGAGACGACCGGCATCTTCACCGAGACGGCCGGCGGCGTGACGACGGCGGTGCTCGCGAAGCTCGCCGAGCGCGGCGACATCGACCCCGACGAGCGGGTCGTGGCCTACATCACGGGCGAGGGCCTGAAGACCCTCGACGCGATCCGCGACGGCGTCGTCGTCGAGGAGATCGACGCGACCGTGGCCTCGTTCGAGGCCGGCGTGCCCGAGGCGGTGGCGGCATAGTGGCGGTCACGGTCAAGATCCCCACGCAGCTGCGCTCCGCGACGGGCGGCGTGGCCGAGGCCCAGGTCGACGGCACGACGGTCGGCGAGGTGCTCGACGCGCTCTACCAGCAGTTCGCCGAGCTCCGCGAGCGGATCGCGGAGGACGGCGGGCTCCGGCGGTTCGTGAACGTCTACATCGGCGGCGAGGACATCCGGTTCCTCGACGGGCTCGACACCGAGGTCGGCAGCGGCGACGAGGTCACGATCCTGCCGGCCGTGGCCGGCGGGTAGCACGCGCGATCTGCCGACGCATGAAGGCCGTCCGTCTCGTTCTGCGCCCAGTGGTCCGCGCCGTCCGCCGGGCCCGCTTCCGCGCGTGGACCACGCGGCTCGACCTCGAGCTCCGCGCCCGCGGTGGGCGGCTCGTGGTCGAGGCGGGGCCGGGCGTCCGGTTCCAGAGCCCGCCCCACATCCACGTGCTCGAGGGCGGGGGCGGCGAGGGAGTCACCACGCTGCGCCTCGGGCGCGACGTCAATCTCGGCCGCGACATGATCCTCGAGCTGTGGGCGGGGGGCACGAACCTGCTGGAGGTCGGCCCGGGCACGACCTTCTACCGCGCCACCCGCGTGCAGATCCGCTCGGGCGCGATCCGGCTCGGCAGCGGCGTCCAGATCCGCGACTTCGTCAACGTGAAGTCGCTGGGCGACTTGGTGATGGGCGACTACGCGATCCTCGGCCACGGGACGACCGTGCACGCCGAGGAGCGCGTGGAGCTCGAGACGATGGTCGGCCTGGCCGAGTACGTGACCGTGATCGACTCCGACCACGACGCCGACGGCTCCGAGGACACCCACTTCATGGCGCGGCCGCTGCGCGTGGCGCCCGTGCACGTGCAGCGCAACACGTTCATCGCCGCCCACTGCACCGTCCTCAAGGGCACGCGGATCGGACCGGGCAGCGTCGCGGGCGCCGCCGCGGTCCTCACGGGCGGCGACTACGCCGGATCGTCCCTCATCGCGGGCTCCCCCGCGCGGGTGATCAAGGCGCTGGGCGAGCAGGCTACGGTTCGGACATGACGATCGTCAGTGAGCGGATCTCGTGGTTCCCGGTCCCCGACGAGTCCGAGCTCCCGCCCGATCTGCAAGGGCTGTTCCGCGCGGCGCGCGAGCGGATCGGCTTCGTCCCCAACGTCTTCCGCGCCTACTCGTTCAAGCCGGAGCGGCTCTCGGCGTGGTTCGCGCACTTCCGGCTGCTGCACGAGCCGACTCCCGGGCTGAGCGCCGCCGAGCGGGAGATGATCGCGGTCGTCGTGTCGATGGCCAACGGCTGCCTCTACTGCCTCGTCGCGCACGGCGCGGCGCTGCGCGAGGCCTGGGGCGACCCGGCGATGGCCGACCGGATCACGCTCGACTGGCGCCGGGCGGAGGGGCTGACCGAGCGCCAGCAGGCGATCTGCGCCCACGCCGAGAAGCTCACCTTGCGCCCCGTCGAGTGCACCGAGGCCGACCTCGACGCGCTCCGCGCGCACGGGCTCGAGGACGGCGACGTGTGGGACGTCGTCGAGGTCGCGGCGATGTACAACCTCACGAACCGGATGGCGCTCGCGACGGGGCAGATCCCCAACCGCGAGTACCACGCGCTCGCGCGCTGACCGTCGGCTTCGGGGAGCCGTTCGGGCTCGGTCCACTCCCTCCACGCGCGCTCGCGGGGAGCGTCGAGGACGCGACGATCGTCATGTTCGGCGCGGGAGTCGGCTCGGCGGTCATTCGTCGCCGGTGTCCTGGAGGCGGAACGCGAGGCGGTCGACTCAGCCCCGCTCCGCGAACCGCACGGCGGCGCGCAGCGCCTCGACGCCGATCAGGCGCTCGAAGCGGCCGACCACGGTCCACAGCGCCCGGGTGCGGAGCGCCGCGCGGCGGTCGACGGGCTCGATCCGCGACTCGCTCACGAGCGCCGCGCCCCCCTTCCCGTCGGGCTCGACCCAGTTGGCGAACACGACCCGAACGGTCCCCGACTCCCGCCACGCCCGGAACTCGTCGGCCCCGGTGATCCGGGGGTAGTCGCGCTGCACGGTCCACACCCGGCCGCAGAGGCCGGAGATCGACCAGCGCTCGCCCCGGTCGAGCACGACGAAGGGGTAATTGCCGAAGAGCTCGCGGAAAGTCACGTCCGGCGGCGTTCCGGGGAGCCGCCAGCGCACCACCCGCCCGAGGACCGGCGCGTCGCGGACGTGCACGTCCTGCGCCGCCGCCCACAGCCGGTCGGGCTCGACCGCGGCGGCGCGCCGGTGACGGGTGCGGATCTGCGCGTCGGGGAGCCAGTCGTCGAGGTCGAGCGCCACCCGAGGGCTCAGACGCCGTCGACGCCGCGGTCGGCCAGCCACCGCCGCACGTACTCCGGTGGGTGGCCCTTCCACCCGGCGCGCGCGGCGAGGCGCATGATCTTGTGCGGCTCGTCGTTCACCTCGTCCCGCCGGTGGGCGAGGTAGAGGATGATCGCGTTGGCCATCGCGATCGCAGGGTTCTCGAGCTCGTAGTCGGCGCCCTCGGCGGCGATCGCCAGGCGCTCCTCGAGGTTCTGGATCGCGGTCACCGGCTCGTCGGCGTCCTCCAGCTGGCGCTCCAGGTCGCCGACCGCGGCGTCCTCGTCGTCGGGGTCGACGATCTCGGCGGCTCGGCGTGCGAGGTCGGACAGGGTCACGACGCGGGGTTCGGTTGGCATGCGCCCGTCATACCCAACAGGCGCGCGACCGCATCGACCGCACCGAGCGGGCGACCGCGGCGGTGGTCAAGCAGTTGGGCTCCGCGCGCTGATCCATGCGTATAGGGAATCCTCCCACGCGGCGCCTCGGGGCGGCGGATTCTCCGGTAGGGGAGGGATATGCACGAATGGCGTGCACGATCCTCCACTAGCGATGACTGGCGGATATCGTCGATCGACCAGAAATGACGCTCTCGTCCACCCTCGATCAGGAAGTCTCGGGCGGCATCGCGACGCTCCGCCTGGCGCGCCCCGAGAAGCGCAACGCGCTCTCGATCGCCCTGCGCCTGGAGCTCGCGGCCGCGCTGAACGCACTCGGCGCCGATTCCGAGGTTCGCTGCACGATCCTCACCGGCGCCCCGCCGGCGTTCTGCGCCGGCATGGACACGGCGGAGTTCGGCGGCGACGAGGCGCATCGCCGCGCGCTGTGGCAGGCCAACGACGCGTTCACGACGGCCCTGCTCGAGCACGCGAAGCCGCTGATCGCCGCCGTCAACGGCCCGGCGCTCGGCGGCGGGTTCGTGCTCGCGCTCCTCTCCGATCTCCGGCTCGCCTCGGCCGGCGCCGAGTTCGGCTTCCCCGAGCTGCGCCGCGGGATCCCCGCGAGCTATGGCGCCGCGCGGGCCGCGCTGCCCGTGGCGGTCGCCCGCGACCTCGCGCTGACCGGACGGGTCGTCGGGGCCGAGGAGGCGCTCCGGTTGGGCATCGTCTCCGCGGTCGAGCCCGACGACGCCCGCCTGCTCGCTCTCGCCCGTACCCGCGGGGCCGAGATCGCCGCCCTGCCGGAGCGCGGCCTGACGACGACGCTCGGCTGGGCGCGGAGCGAGGCCGGGAGCTGGCGCCAGCTCCTGACCGCCGAGCGCGCGGCGTTTCGCGCGGCGCTTCGTCTGCGCGGCGACTAGCCCTGCAGTCGGACGAATGGCGGCCCGCGCCCCGGGTACCCGGTGGACTCCCGCCCCCAAGGAGGAACCATGGCCGAGACGCTGGAGAGCCAGCTCGTCAAGTACCTGGAGGACGCCCATGCCCTCGAGCAGCACGTGCTGCGCCAGCTCGACGGCATGATCAAGACGACTCCGGACGCCGAGCTGAAGGAGCACCTGAAGCACCACGAGGAGGAGACCGAGCGCCACCGCGACCTCCTCGGGGAGCGGCTGCGGGCCCACGGCGCCGAGCCGTCGATCATCAAGGACGCCGGCAGCATCTTCGCCGCGCTCGGCAAGGGCCTGATGGACATCTTCCGCTCGGACAACGCGGGCAAGAACGCCCGCGACGGCTTCGTGGCCGAGCACATGGAGATCGCCTCGTACGAGCTGCTGGAGCGGGTCGCGAGGATCGCCGGGGACGAGGCGACGGTCGAGGTCGCGCGTCGCAACCGCGCCGACGAGGAGTCGATGGCGGAGAAGTTCGCCGCGAGCTGGGACCGCGTGGTCCAGATCTCCCTGCGCCAGGAGGGCGTGAGCGACGAGGAGCTCGCGCGAGCGCGGGCCACCACCGCCGCGTCGCACTAGTCGAAGCTCGGCGCGGGCGCCCTCACGCCCGCGCCAGCCCCTCCACCCTCGCGTGCAGCCAACCGACCGCGCTCTCGTGCTCGGGCTTCATCAGCACGCTGCGCAGGACCCGGGCGTGCTCGGCATCCCGCACGAGGTCGGGGTGGCGTGCGGCGAACACGTCGGCGTCGACCGCGAGCAGGCTGAGGAAGACCGGGTCGTCCTGGTCGGCCATGCCGGCGTCGAGGACGGCGGCGCTCGCCGCGTCGATCTCGGAGAGCGACGGCCGGACGGGGAAGGCCGTGACGATGTCGAGCTCGGGCTCCAGATGAAGCCGCAGGACGGCGGACCCGCGCAACCGCCGCGCCCAGTCGAGCGCCGCGCGCCGGCCGGCGGCG
>JAOPZQ010000119.1 GCA_025964075.1 Solirubrobacterales bacterium
CGTTGAAGTACGTGATCACGAAGTCGTCGATCGAGAGGGCGAAGGCGAGCAGGCCCGCGGCCAGGACGCCGGGCGCGATCAGGGGCAGCGTCACCTTCCAGAAGGTGGTCCACTCGTTCGCGCCGAGGTCCATCGCCGCCTCCTCGAGATGTCGGTCGAAGCCGGCGAGCCGCGCCTTGACCGTGACGACGACGTAGCTGATGTTGAACATGATGTGGGCGATCAGGATCGTCGCGAAGCCGGTGGCGATGTTGCGATTGAGGAACAGCGTCAACAGCGACGAGCCCATGACGATCTCGGGCGTCGTCATCGGCAGGAAGATCAGCGTGTTCACGATCCCGCGGCCGCGGAAGCTGTAGCGGGCGAGCGCGAGCGCCATCAGCGCGCCGAGCGCGGTGGCGACGATGCTCGAGAGCGCCGCGATCTCGAGGCTCACCCTGATCGCGTTGCCGATCCCCGGCACGCCGAACGGGTGCGTCCAGTTCTTGAACGTGAAGCCGTCCCACGTGTAGTTGAAGCGGCCCTTCGGGTCGTTGAACGCGAAGGCGATGACGACGCCGATCGGCAGGAAGAGGTAGAGGAGCGCCAGGCCCGCGTAGGCGGGGAGCACGTGGCGGCGGACCCAGGACGCCCAGCGAGCCCGCGCCGGGCGCCGGGGCGCGAGCGGCAGGGCCTCCGACGCGGCGACGCTCATCCGGTGAGCCTCTCGGTGCCGAGCAGCCGCGTGTAGGCGAGGACGGCCACGAGTATCGCCGCCATCAGGACGAACGAGAGCGCGGCGGCCTGCGGGTAGTCGGTCAACTGCAGGAACTTGGATTGGATGACGTTGCCGATCATGTACTGCTGCGGCGTGCCCAGGAGCTGGGCGTTGATGAAGTCACCGGTCGCGGGGATGAACGTCAGGAGCGTGCCCGCGAACACGCCGGGAAGCGAGAGCGGGAGCGTGACCCGCAGGAACGACCACGGCCGGCTGGCGTAGAGGTCGTGGGCCGCGTCGAGGAGCCGCGCGTCGATCTGCTCGAGGCTCACGTAGAGCGGCAGCACCATGAACGGCAGGAAGTTGTAGGTGATGCCCGCGATCACCGCCGAGGAGGTCGCGAGCAGCCGGCCGTCGGGCCCGAGCACGTGGATGTCGCGGAGGATGCCCACCACCGGACCGCCGTCGGCGAGGATCGTCTCCCATGCCAGCGTGCGGATCAGATAGGTGACGAAGAACGGCGCGATGACCAGCAGCAGGAAGAGGTTCTTCCAGCGTCCTCCCCGGAACGCGATCCAGTACGCCAGCGGGTAGCTGACGACGAGCGCGATGGCCGTGGCGATGCCCGCGTACTCGAGCGAGCGCAGGAACTGCGTGTGGTACGTGGTGATCGCATCGGCGTAGTTCGACCACGCCCAGCTGAACGTGTAGCCGATCTCGAGCGAGCCGTGCTGCAGCGAGGTGGTCGCCAGGTAGTACATCGGCACGATGAAGAAGACGACCAGCCACGCCATCCCCGGCGCCAGGAGGAGGTAGGGCGCGAGGCGCCGGCGCCGACCGCGCACGACGCCCGCCAGGCGCCCGGAGTGACCAACCGCCGCCACGCCGACCTACGCTCCGATGAGCTTCTGGAACTGCTGCTTGTAGGCCTGGTTGTTGACGGCCTTGGGATCGATCTGGTGGGCCTGCCCGAGCATCTGCTGGGTGGGGAAGATCAGGGTGTTCTTCGCCACCTTGGGATCGGTGCGCTCGAGCACCTTGTCGGCCCCGACGACCGGGCAGATGTAGTTGACGTAGTCCTCGACCTCGGCCGCCACCGCCGGCTCGTAGTAGTAGTTCATGAAGGTGGAGGCGGTGAAGATGTTCCCGCCCTTCGGGATCAGCATGTTGTCGGTCCAGATCATGCCCCCGGTGTCGGGGAGGTTCCACTTGAGGCCGGGATGGTCGGCCTGGAGCTGGACCATGTCGCCGGACCAGGCGAAGCACGCCCACACGTCGCCCTTCGCCAGCAGGGGGGCGTAGTCGTTGCCGGTGAACTGGCGGACCTGGCCCGACTTGACGGCCTTCTGGATGCGGTCGACGGCCTTCTTCCACGTGGCCGGGGTGACGTGGGACGGGTCGTCCCCGTTCGCGAGCATCACGAGCCCGATGGTGTCCCCGAGCTCCGTGAGCAGCGTGACCTTCCCCTTGAGCTTCGGGTCCTCGAGCAGCCGGGCGACGGACGTGAGCTCGCCGCCCACCTTGTTGGGGTCGTAGCCGATCCCGGTCATGCCGGACTGCCAGGGGAGGCTGTACTCGCGATTCGGGTCCCAGCCCGGGTGCTGCTGCGCCGGCTGGAGGTTCTTGATGTTGGGGATCGCCGGCTTGTAGAGCTTCTCGAGCCAGCCCAGCCCGATCAGCCGGGCGGGCAGCCCCGAGGCGTCGGTCATGACGATGATGTCGCGGCCGACCGCCTGCCCGCGGGAGAGCGGGCCCTCGATCTTGCCGAAGAACGACTCGTTGTCGTTGATGTCCTCCTGGTAGGCCACCTTGACGCCGGTCTTCTTCGTGAACGCGTCGAGCGATGGGTGGTGCTTGGCCTTGTCCACGTCGATGTAGAGCGGCCAGTTCGAGAAGTTCAGCGTGTGGGCGAGCGTCTTCTTCACCGGCGTCGCGCTCGCGCCGGCCTTGGCGGTGGCGCCCTTGATGCCTCCGCCGCCGCCGCAGGCGGAGATCAGGCCGGGCAGCGTGAGCACCGTTCCGCCCGCGGCGGCCCGGCGCAGGAACTGCTCTCGTGTCAAGCGCTCGGTCATGGGGTTCCCTCCGGGGGTTCGACGGCGAACGTGGACTCGGGGTCCCAGCTGAGCGTCAACCGCTCGCCGGCGGCGAGCGCCGTCGCCCCGGGACGATCGTTCTGGACACAGACGCTCACGGAACCGGCGGGCGTATCGACGATGTACTGCGTCGAGACGCCGATGTAGGCGCTCTCCGCCACCGTGCCGGCGAGGACGTTGAGCTCGCCCGCGCCGAGCCGGATCTTCTCCGGCCGGATGCCGATCGCCACCTCGCCGGTGCGGCCGGCCAGAGTGGCGGCGGGCACCGAGACCTCGGTCCCCTCGCTCAGCCGCACCTGGCCCGGTCCCGAGACGGTCGCCAGGAGCAGGTTCGAGACGCCGACGAAGCTCGCCACGAACGCGGTCGCGGGCTTCTCGTAGAGGTCGGTCGGCGTCCCGGCCTGCTCGATGCGCCCGCTGTTCATCACGACGATCTGGTCGGCCATCGTCATGGCCTCCTCCTGGTCGTGCGTGACGTGCACGAACGTGATCCCCACCTCGTGCTGGATCCGCTTGAGCTCGAGCTGCATCTGCTTGCGCAGCTTGAGGTCGAGCGCGCCGAGCGGCTCGTCGAGCAGCAGGACCCGCGGGTGGTTGACGAGGGCCCGCGCCAGCGCGATCCGCTGCTGCTGACCGCCCGAGAGCTGCCGGGGGCGGCGGCGCTCGAGTCCGCTCAGCCCGACGAGCTCGAGCGCGTCGAGCACGCGGCGCTTGAGCTCGTCCCCCCTGGTTCCGCGGCGCCGCAGGCCGAACGCCACGTTCTCGAAGATCGAGAGGTGCGGGAACAGCGCGTAGGACTGGAACACCGTGTTGACGTCGCGCTTGTAGGAGGGCAGCCCGCTGACGTCGCGCTCGCCGAGATAGATGCGGCCGGCGGTCGGCTCCTCGAAGCCGCCTATCATCAGCAGCGACGTCGACTTGCCGCAGCCGGAAGGGCCGAGGAGCGCGAAGAAGCGTCCGTGCTCGATGTCGAGGGAGATGTCGTCGACCGCTACGACGTCGTCGAAGCGCTTGGTCAGCCGCTCGAGGCGGACGTCGACGACCGTGGCCGAGGGAGGCGCCGTGATGGCGGTCATGCGTCGCTACCTTCCGTCGCGTCCGGCACGCCCGCCCCCCAGTTGTAGAGCTGCTTGTACATCTCGAGGTACACGAAGCTCTCGGTCGACGCGACGTCCGGTAGGGCACGGATGCGGTTCGTCAGGTCGCGAAAGTGCCGGCGATCGGCGCAGACGACCTCGACGAGGATGTCGAACTGGCCCGCGGTGATCACCACATAGCTCGCCTCGCGCCAGCGCGACACCTCGTCGGCCACCGGCTCGGGCGCGCCGCTGACCCGGATCGCGAGCATCGCCATGCCCTCGAACCCGAGCGCCAGCGGATTCGTCACGCCGGCGACCTGCAGGACGTCGTCCGCGGTCAGGCGGGCGTACCGGGCGCGGACCGTCGCCTCGGAGACCCCGGCGCGAGCGGCGATCCGGCGGAACGACTCGCGGCCGTTCTCCTGGAGCGCCTCGATGATCCGAGCATCGACGGCGTCGATCGAACGCGAGGAGCCGATTGGACCGCGCGCGAGCGCCGCCGGAGCGGCTTGGTTAGGCGTGCCTCGCAATGCGCAGCGATTGATACGCGCACCGTGCAAATCCGTCAATCAACAGGTGGGACACCATGCACATGCGAGTTTGGACCTTGCGGCGAGTCCCCCGCCGGCACAGGTTTGCTATCTGAGTGAGTCAGGAGCGCGCGAAGTGCTCCGGCTCGTCCGGCGCGACCGGTGCCTGGGCCACCTCGATCGGCGGCTCGGGCCCGGCCCCGTACTCGATCGTCTTCAGCACCGTCGCCGGGGATCCGGCGGCGATGCTGAACGGCGGGACGTCGCGGGTGACGACGCTGTTGGCGCCGATCACCGACCGGCGCCCGACGGTGACCCCGCTCGTGATGACCACGTTCGCGCCGCACCAGACGTTGTCGCCGATACGCGTCGGGCCCTTCGAGCTGAACCCCTGCCAGGTGACGGGCTTGTCCGGGTCGTCGAAGCGATGGTTCCCGTCGGTGACGAAGCAGCCGTTGGCGAACATGCAGTGATCGCCGATCTCCACGAGCTCCACCGCGGCGATCATCACCCCGAGGTTGAGGAAGCAGCCCTCGCCGATCCGCACGCGCGCGGGGCTCGGCGCCGTGATCCACACACCCGGCTCGAGCAGCGTGTGCGGGCCGATCTCCAGGCGCCGCTCGCGCAGCGCCTCGAGCACGTTGCCGTGCACCGGCCAGCGCGCGAACGCGCGGCGGCGCATGAGCTCCCAGTGGATCCCGGCGCGGTTCCACGGGAGGGCGTTGCGCTCGTACCAGCGCCACTTCTGCCACCAGAGTCGCGCCTGCCCAGCGAGGTCGTCCACGCCCGGAAGGCTACGACTATCCTCCCCGGGCCATGCGGCGCCTGCTCCTCCTCGGCTTGTCGCTGCTGGCGCTCGCCGGCTGCGGTGGCGGGGGCCACGTCGACGCCCACCTGGTCGAGCGACTGATCAAGGACCGCTTCACGGTCGTGGAAGGCGTCCCCGTGCGCGACGTGAAGTGCCCGCGAGGCGTGCCCCAGCGGAGCGGCACGACGTTCGCCTGCGTCACGGGCATGGCCGCCGAGGACCCGGTCGAGGTCATCGTCACGGAGCGCGGTAAGGATCGGTTCACGATCGTCCCGGCGCTCAGCGCCCATCGGCTCGAGGTCCAGCTGAGCCAGCGCGGCTTCGGAGGCGCGATGCACGTCTCCGTGCTCGGCGCCCAGTGCCCGAACGGCGTCCCCTACCGCGCCGGATCCACGCTGCGGTGCCAGGTGGCGCTCGGCGGCGGGGAGCGCGTGCCGGTCGTCGTGCGGCAGACCGACGGGCGCGGCGCGGTGCGTTTCTCGGCCGCGACGATCGTCGCCACCGAGGTCCAGGGCGACATCGCGGCGAAGCTGACGTCGCGGGGTGTTCAGCCGATCGTCACCTGCCCGCGCGGCATCCCGATCGAGCCGGGGCGCCGGTTCGCCTGCACCGCCCACGACGGCCGGGTGCGAGCGGTCTCGGTGACGGTCCTCAACCGCCGGGGGGACGTGCGGTTCTCGATCCCGCTTTAGGCGGCGGCCCGCGCGCGCGGCGTACGGGTCCGGCGCGCCTTGGGCTCGGGCAGCAACGGCACCAGGAACTGGCCCGTGGTCGAGTGCTCGACCGCCGCGACGGCCTCGGGCGTGCCGGTGGCGAGCACGTAGCCGCCCTCCTCCCCGCCCTCGGGACCCATGTCGACGATCCGGTCGGCGGTCTTGATCACGTCGAGGTTGTGCTCGATCACCACGACGCTGTTGCCGGCGTCGACGAGTCGCTGCAGCACCTCGAGCAGCCGCTGGATGTCCGCGAAGTGCAGGCCGGTCGTGGGCTCGTCGAGGATGTACAGGGTCCGGCCCGTGGCGACCTTGCAGAGCTCGCTCGCCAGCTTCACCCGCTGCGCCTCGCCGCCCGACAGCGTCGTCGCGGGCTGCCCGAGGCGCATGTAGTCGAGGCCGACGTCGCTCAGGGCCTGCACGCGCCGGTGGATCTTCGGGATGTGCCGGAAGAAGTCGAGCGCCTCCTCGATCGGCATCTCGAGGACGTCGGCGATCGTCTTGCCCTTGAAGCGGACCTCGAGCGTCTCACGGTTGTAGCGCCGGCCGTGGCAGACATCGCAGGGGACGTAGACGTCCGGCAGGAAGTGCATCTCGATCTTGATCTGGCCGTCGCCCCGGCAGTTCTCGCAGCGCCCGCCCTTGACGTTGAACGAGAAGCGCCCGGGCTTGTAGCCCCGCGCCCGGGCCTCCGGCGTGCGGGCGAACAGATCCCGGATCTGGTCGAAGAGGCCGATGTAGGTAGCCGGATTCGACCGCGGCGTGCGCCCGATCGGCGACTGCTCGACGGAGATGATCTTGTCCAGCTGCTCGAGGCCGCTGATGCGGCGGTGCGTGCCCGGCCGCTGCTTCGCCCGGTGCAGGCGATTCGCCACCGCCTTGTAGAGGACGTCGTTGACGAGCGTCGACTTGCCGGAGCCCGAGACGCCGGTCACGCACGTGAAGACGCCGAGCGGCACCTTGACGTTCACGTTCTTCAGGTTGTGCTGCGCCGCGCCCTCGATCAGCACGTGGCCGCTCGGGCGCCGGCGCCGCGCGGGCACGTCGATCTGCCGCGTCCCGACGAGGAACTGCCCGGTGATCGAGTCGGCGACCGCGGAGATCTCCTCGGCCGTGCCCTCGGCGACCACGTGGCCCCCGTGCTCGCCCGCTCCCGGCCCCATGTCGACGATGTGGTCCGCCGCGCGCATCGTGCCCTCGTCGTGCTCGACGACGAGCACGGTGTTCCCCAGGTCCCGCAGGCGCTCGAGCGTCTCGATCAGCCGCGCGTTGTCCCGCTGGTGGAGGCCGATCGACGGCTCGTCGAGGATGTAGAGGACGCCGACGAGCGAGGAGCCGATCTGGGTGGCGAGCCGGATCCGCTGCGCCTCGCCGCCGGACAGCGTCGACGAGGCGCGCTCCATCGACAGGTAGCCGACGCCGACGTTGTCGAGGAAGCGCAGCCGCTCGTCGATCTCGCGCAGGATCAGCCGGGCGATGCGCCGCTCCTGCTCGGTCAGCTCGAGCTCGGAGAGCCACGCGAGCGCGCGCTTCGCCGAGAGCGCGGTGAACTCGTGGATCGCCGTGCCGGCGACGAGGACCGCCCGCGACTCTGGCCGCAACCGCGCGCCGCGGCACTCCGGGCAGGGCCGGAGCGTCATGTACTCCTCGATCTTCTCCCGCGAGTAGTCGGAGTCCGTCTCGCGATAGCGCCGCTCGAGGTTCGGGACGATGCCCTCGAAGCTCGTCGTGTACGAGCGCCGCCGGCCGAACCGGTTGCGGTACGAGATCTGGATCCGCTCGCCGTTCGTTCCGTAGAGGAAGAAGTTGCGCTGGTCCTCCGGCAGGTCCTCCCACGGCGTCTCGAGGTCGACGCCGTAGCGCTCCGCGATCGAGCCGATCAGCTGCTCGTAGTAGTTCGACGCCGAGGTCGACCACGGCACGATCGCCCCCTCCCCCACCGACAGCGTCGGGTCCGGCACGATCAGCTCGGGGTCGATCTCCATCTGCGATCCGAGGCCGGTGCACCGCGGGCAGGCCCCGTGCGGCGAGTTGAAGGAGAAGATCCGCGGCTCGAGCTCGGAGATCGAGGGCCCGTGGACCGGGCACGCGAACCGCTCGCTGTAGGTCGAGATCTCGCCGCTGTCGACCATCTCGATCTCGACGAGGCCGTCGGCGAGCGCGACCGCGGTCTCGATCGAGTCGGCGAGCCGCTTGCGGAGGTCCGGCTTCATCACCAGGCGGTCGACGATCACCGCGATGTCGTGCTTGAACTTCTTGTCGAGCACGATGTCCTCGTCGAGGCGACGCACCTCGCCGTCGACCTTCGCCCGCGTGAACCCCTCCGTCCGCAGGTGCTCGAAGACGTCGCGGTACTCGCCCTTGCGCCCCCGCACGAGCGGCGCCAGGACCATGAACCGAGTGCCCTCGCCGAGCTCGAGGACCTGGTCGATGATCTGGTCCGCCGACTGTCCGGCGATCGGCCGCCCGCAGATGTGGCAGTGGGGATGGCCGATCCGCGCCCACAGCAGACGCAGGTAGTCGTAGATCTCGGTCACCATGCCGACGGTCGAGCGCGGGTTGCGCGAGGTCGTCTTCTGGTCGATCGAGATCGCCGGCGACAGACCCTCGATCGAATCCACGTCCGGCTTGTCCATCTGGCCCAGGAACTGCCGGGCGTAGGCGGACAGGGACTCGACGTAGCGGCGCTGGCCTTCGGCGTAGATCGTGTCGAAGGCGAGCGAGGACTTGCCGGATCCGGACAGGCCGGTGATCACGGTCAGCGACCCTCGCGGGATCTGGACCGTGACGTCCTTCAGGTTGTGCTCTCGGGCACCCGATACGGTGAGAAACTCAGTCGGCGGCATCGACTCGAGCTAGTGTAGGCAGGCGAACGGACGTTCGCCTCGGAAATGTCGCAAACTGGGGCGGAACTTGCTCTAGCGGATGATCACCGGGGTGCCCAGCGGGACGCGGCGGATGAGCGAACGGAGCACCGCCGCGCCGGCGTGCAGGCAGCCCGTCGTGGCCGCCGCACCGATCGTCGACGGCGCGTTCGTCCCGTGGATCGCCAGGCGGTCGCCGCCGCGCCAGCCGGCCGGCAGGTTCGTCTGGTGCCCGGACAGCGCGAGGATGCAGCAGCCGTAGGCGGCGCTGTAGCTCGGGCCCGCGAGCTTGTCCGTGATCGCGAAATGGCCGCGCGGCGTCGGCGTCCCCGGCGCGCCGATGCCCACGCGCGTCGCCAGCAGCGTTCGGGCGCCGTCGCGGAGCTCCAGGCGGCGCCGGGCGAGGTCGACGACGATCGTCTTGCGCGTGCGCTGCCAGGCGAGGCCGGCGCTGCGCGCGTCGATCCAGCCGAGGCGGCCGTTCGCGACCGCGGATGCCGGCACGCCCGCCCAGCGCCCCCGGCGCGCGAGCACCGGGAAGGTCACCGGCGAGCCGAACTGGGTGACGGCCATGCGAGCGACGACCGGACCGGCCGGGCGGCTGCGGATCGCCACCGTCCCCCCGGGGCGGAGCCGGGCCAGCAGGCGGCCCGA
>JAOPZQ010000140.1 GCA_025964075.1 Solirubrobacterales bacterium
CGATGTTATGGACCTCGTACTCGCCGTTGCTCAGCTTCACGACACGGTCGACGATGCCCCCCGGGTAGGCCGCCAATGCGGCTTTCGTGGCCTTATTCGCCGTGGTTCCGCTGACGATGGTGCCGGACCCCTCGTTGTAGTTCGCTGGGATCCGACCGACCTGCTTCGACGTCGACGGTGCACCACGCTTGAAGGGAACCACCTTCGACGACGACTTGGACCCGCTGTTGGTCGGTTGCACGATGACCTGCGTGGCCGTGATCGTCGTGCCGTCGGTTGTTCCTACCACGAGGGCGGTCTTGCCTTTGGCAACGGCGGCCGCCGACGCCGACTTCGTGCCCTTCTTGTATGTCGTGGACGACGTCTCCTTGACAGTCACCTTCTCACCTGCCGACGTCAACAGTCCGAAGCCAGAAGTGGACACGCTGCTCACCTTGCCGATCGATCCGCCCGCGGCCGGGCCGGATCGGGCGTTGGATCCCCCGCTGCCCGGCGCATGTTGACCTGATGTTGTTGAGGGAGACGTGGCTGTCGTCGCGGTGCCTGAGCCGGTGCTCGCGGTTGCGCTGATGATGCCGGAGGCGCCGCCCCCGATCGCGATGGCCGCGCCGCCGATGGCGATCGACCTGGTGAGTTTCCGGGAGAACATGGACTGATCCGTTCCGTCGTCCGTGAGTTTGAGGTCCTGGTCCCCAGGATGCGCGGACACGCTAAGAACCGTCTGAGAGGTACCGAAGAGATTCCTGTGAATCCCCGCGGCACCGAGGTTCTACGGCGGATCGGGACTTGGGCGCTCGCATCTGGGGCGGAAGCGGGCGCCACGGCGACCTTCCCGTTCCGAATCCTGCCGGGAGCGGCAGCGCGAGCGGCGGGCCGCAAATCGTGCGACACGGTGGAGGTGGCCGGCGAGGCGGGAGAGCGTCGGGTCCTCGGTCAGCGGCTGAACTTCTTGATGGCTTCTTCGCCGATCGACGACCAGTTCATCGCGACGATCGCCAGGAACGTGATCAGCAGTCAGCGAGCCACCGACGATTCCCGTCCGGACGCGCATGCTGCCTCCAGCGCCAAGTGACGGCCCTCGACGCCATCCGTCGAAGCGTCATCGCAACAGGGAGGAGCGCGTGCTTGGCCGGCAGGTCAGAGAGCCGGGTGCCGATGCACCCCGAGCACGCCTCGTCGAGGCTGTCGACTGCGTCGCGTTGTGTGCGGACGCCTGCGTCGCTTTTCCTGGAGGCGTTGGTCGCATGACGGCCGAGCTCACCCGTCACGCCGACGTCGCGACCGACAGGCCGGCGCCGTGATGCACCAGCTCGAGCGTCCGGAACGCGAGCCTGGTGGTGGCGGTCACAGGATCACCAGACTTCTTGTCAGCGTCCCCCGGAAGGTGCAGCCTGTGCGCCATGAACAAGACATCGTTTCTGGGCGACAAGCCCGTCAACCGCATCGGCTTCGGCGCGATGCAGCTCGCAGGACCCGGCGTGTTCGGAGCGCCGAGCGACCCCGAACGTGCCCGGGCGGTGCTGCGCCGCGCGGTCGAGCTCGGCGTCGACCACATCGACACCTCGCAGTTCTACGGTCCGAACGTGGTCAATGAGCTCATCCGGGAGGCGCTGTATCCGTATCCGGAGCATCTGAAGCTCGTCACCAAGGTCGGCGGCCGCCGTGACGATGCCGGCGGCTGGCTGCCGGCGCAGTCGCCGGCCGAGCTCCGTGTCGGCGTCGAGGACAACCTGCGCACGCTGCAGCTCGAGCGGATCGATCTCGTCAACCTGCGCCTGTTCGACGAGCACGACACCGAGGGTCGGCTGGCCGAGCAGCTGGGCGCGCTTGAGGATCTCCGCCAGGAGGGCAAGCTCGACCTGATCGGGATCTCCAACGCGTCCGCCGACACCCTCCGCCGGGCGCTTGAGCTCGTCGACATCGCGTGCGTGCAGAACGCCTACAGCGTCGTCAATCGCGCCGAAGAAGACGGGCTGGCGCTGTGCGAGGAGCGCGACCTCGCATTCGTGCCGTTCTTTCCACTGGGCTCGGCCTTCGCAGGCGGTCCCCGGCAGCTGGCGGCCGACCCGGTGATCGCGGAGGTCGCCGCACGGCGGCAGATCACCCCCTCGCAGACCGCGCTCGCGTGGCTGCTGCACCGGTCCGAGCGGATCCTGCTGATCCCCGGCACCAGCTCGATCCAGCACCTCGAGGAGAACATCGCCGCCGGCGACATCGAGCTCGACGAGCAGGATATGCAGCGGCTTGAGGGCGCCACCCGGCTCGGCCACCCGATGGCCGCCGCCGAGCACTAGTCAGGGCGTCGCTAGCGTCGCGAGCGCGGCGCGGGTAGCTGCGTCTGCGGGCGCGTAGACGGTGAGTCGGAGGTCAGGTGCCCCAGTCGGCACCGTCTGCGCGTGGTGCAGACGCAACGTCCCCAGCGTCGGATGCTCGATCGTCTTCGTGCCGCGCTGAGTGTCGTTGACCTCGTGCTCGCCCCACCACTCGGCAAACCACCGGCTGCGCTCGCCCAGCTCGGCGACAAACTGCTCGTAGGCGGGCTCACCGGCGTGCCGCGCATACTCGGTGCGGAACCGCGCCACCATGTTGCGAGCCGTGCCCTCCCGGCCCGGGTTGGTGCGCGCCTCGCCGGGGTCGACCAGCAGCATCCACAACAGTGAGCGGCGCTCGGGCGACAGGTGATCCGGCGAGCCGAGCAACGCCGACGCCGCCGAATTCCAGGCGAGGATCCGGGTCATCGGTCCGAGCAGGTACGCCGGTGTTGGGTGCAGCCCCTCGACCAGGGACACCAGCAGCGCCCGCCCGTCGTCGGAGTCCTCCCCCGGCGCAGTCCCGGAGCCGTCGGGCAGCGGCAGCTCCGTGCGTGCCAGTGCGAAGAGCGTCGCCCGTTCGGCTGCGTCCAGCCGCAGCGCCCGCGTCAGGGCGTCGAGCACCTCCGGCGAGGGGTGGATGTCGCGCCCCTGTTCGAGCCACGTGTACCAGGACACCCCGACGCCGGCGAGCGCAGCGACCTCCTCGCGCCGCAGGCCCGGCGTGCGGCGGCGGGCGCTGTCATCGGGCAAGCCCACGTCCGCTGGCGACAGTCGCGCGCGACGCGAACGCAGGAAGGCGCGGATCTCGTCACGCCGGAAAGGTGAAGAGACGATGGCCATCGGCGTAGACCGGCGACGGTAGCACCCGCTCCCAACTGTGCTTCACGACGACATCGCGAGTCTCGCAAATCGCCAAAGCCAGGGAGCTGGTCCGTCGTCCGACGGCAAGGCGATCAGGCGCGACACGTCGGTCAGGACGGTCTTCGACCCGATCTGGGAGGAGTTCGACCGCCGGGGCGCCGTCGTCTCATCCACGGAGACCTGACGCCGAGCTGCTTTCGGAACCGGTCTCGACGCCCGGCGGCTCGGCGTGTGGCTCGGGCGCCGTCCCGGAAGGCACGGCCGAATTCAGCTCAAGCAATCGACGGACCCACGGGCATGGAGCATCATGGGCACATGAGACGGCCGATCCCCCGCCGGCTCAGCGGATGGTTCGTGAGCGTGGCTCTGGTTGCGGCGGTGAGTGGCGTGCTCAAGCTGCTGGAGGGGAACCCTTCGACGTCGACCGTCGCTGTGCTCTATATCTTCGCGGTGATGCCGGTCGCCGTCGTGTGGGGCACGGCATTCGGCGTGCTGGTGTCGGTGGCCAGCACGGCGGCGTACGACTTCCTCTTCGTGCCTCCACGGAATTCGCTCACGGTTACCGACGCGCGCGACTGGCTGCGATTGGCAGGGTTCCTGGCGGCGGCGTTGGTGGTGAGCCAGCTGGCGGCGCGGTGGCGGGAGTCAGCGCGGCTCGCGGCCGAGCAGTCCGCGATGCGGCGTGTGGCGACACTGGTCGCGCGCGGCGTCCCGCAGGGCGAGCTCTTCGGCGCCGTCACCGAGGAGGTCGGCAGGCTGCTCGGCACGGACCTCGCCGGGATGATCCGCTACGAGGCCGATTCCACGGTGACTCCCGTGGCCGCCTGGGCCGCAGTGGGCGAGCACCCAGAGCTCCCGGAAGGCTGGGCGACCGAGGAAGGCGATCCGACGACGCTGATCGCGAAGACACGCCGAGCCGCCCGGATCGACGACTGGAACGGCGTTCCCGGGCCCATCTCCGCATTCATCCGGGACGCTGGGATCAGCTCCTCGGTCGGCGCCCCGATCCTCGTCGAGGGGCGCCTCTGGGGCGCGTTGGCCGTGCATACAAAACAACCCCAGCCGCTCCGGACGGACACCGAGTCGCGCCTGGAGCACTTCACCGCTCTGGTCGCGACGGCGATCTCGAACATCCAGGCCCGGTCGGACCTCGCGGCGTCGCGAGCGAGGATCGTCGCGGCGGCCGACGACGAGCGCCGGCGGGTGGTACGGGATCTGCACGACGGGGCGCAGCAGCGCCTGGTCCACACGGTCATCACGCTCGAGATGGCGCGCCGCGCGCTCGAGAGCGGGGAGGAGACCGCCCCCGCGCTCGTGACCGAGGCGCTCGACCACGCCAAGAGCGCGAACGTCGAGTTGCGCGAGCTTGCGCATGGCATCCTCCCAGCGGTCCTCGCGGACGGCGGGCTGCGCGCTGGAGTGGACGCGCTGGCCGCGCGGGCGCCGGTGCCGGTCGAGAACGCCGTGTCCGTGGGCCGGCTCCCTGCCGCGGTCGAGGCGACCGCGTACTTCGTCGTCGCCGAGGCGCTCACCAACGTCGCGAAACACGCTCGCGCCGGACGCGCCACGGTCACGGCGCGCGTCGAGGACGGCACCTTCCGCGTCCAGGTGCGCGACGACGGCATCGGAGGCGCGCGGGCCGACGGGACCGGGCTTCTCGGGCTGGCGGACCGGCTTGCCGTCTTCGACGGGCAGCTCCGGGTCGAGAGCCCAGCCGACGGGGGCACGGTCGTCGCCGCAGACTTCCCCCTCCCGGAATAGCTCCCGCGGTCCCGTCGTCGACCGCTGCTCCGAGGGCAAAGCAGTCGTCCGGCGCGGGCGTGTGCTGGAGGCCGGCGGAGACTCGCGCCCGGTCTCGCAGCCCCGTGGGGAGCGCGCTTGACCTTGGCCAAGAAAATTATAATATTCCTCGTCCATCTACTGGGAGGAACAGCGTGAGGCGAGCGATAGTGAGCTGCTGTGCGTCGTTCGTTGCGGCGTGCGGGTGCTCGTTGTGTCCGTCTGTGGCGAGCGCAGCGGGGGCGGGTACGTGCACGTTGAGAGCGAACGCGCATCTGTCGCCCGGGCTCGGCGCGATCGCCAAGCCGTTCTCGGTCACATTTGCGGGGACGTTGTCGAGCTGCGTCGGGACCGCGTCCGGCACGCCGACCGGCGGGACGGTGCAAGCGGGTCTCGACGGCGCTCCGGTCCCGAGCGGGACCGGGGGTTGCCTGACGAACTCGGTCACGGGCTACTCCATCAACCGATGGAACGATGGCAGGACCACAGTCGTGAGGTTCAGTGCCGTCGGTGCGTTGGCGGCGCTGGTTCTCCGTGGCGTCGTCGTCGATCACGTCGCGAACGGGCCGAGCTGGTTTGCGACGACCGAGCCGACGACGCCCGTCGGGTCGACCGTTCTCGGAGTGCTCGCCTTCACGACCAACGATCCGCTTGCCTGCCTGCCGGGAGGCGCTGGCGTCACGACGGCGACGATTCAGGGGCAGCTCGCTCATGCGAAGTGACCCGGGACGCGCGGCGATGCGCGCACGTCGAACCATCGCCAGGCTCGTGATGGGCGGCTGGGTAGCCGTCGGTTGCGTCGTGGCTTTCGCCGGCCCGGCGGGGGCCGATACCGGGCCGGCGGGGATCGAGGGCTGCGTCGTCGCCGGCAGATTCAGCACTCCGACCGTGGGAGGCCTGGCCGTCCATCTCGGTCGGTGCACGTACAAGGCCACCCGTCGTGCCGGCTATCTCGCGATCGGTGACCAGTGGTCGATCGTCGTCGAGCGGGCGAGCGGCCCCGTCGTGGCGACGACGACCTACTCGTCGTCCAATGGCGCCCATCGCGTCTGCGATGCGGTGATCCACGAAGGTGACCGCGTCACGGTCACGGCTGTCGGAAACAGCGTCGCGCTGGCCGGGAACCCGGTGCCCGCGGCGACCGACTTCCTCCCGACCGGGACCGGACTGTGCGTCGCCTGACGCCGGTCAGTGCTTCACGGCGAACGTCGGGTCCTGCCGGTCGGTAGCCGGTGGCGAGTCGACGAGGACCTTGAGGAACGTCTCGGAGCGTTCGCGGTGCTGCTCGAGTAGCCGGAGGGCCCGGTCGGGCTTGCGCCGTTCGAGCGCCGTCACGATTCGCTGGTGCTCGGCGAGGATCTCGGTCGGGATCAGCTGCGCGTCCTCGTCGAGCCACATGCGACGGTACGAGAGGACACGGTAGGGATCGACGGTGTCCCAGAGCTGTGTGACGAAGCGGACGAGCCACGGGTTCTCGCAGCGCTCGAAGACCGTGAAGTGGAAGCGGCGGTTGGCGGCGATCATCTCCACGGCGTCGCGGTCCTCGGCGGCGCGCTCCTGCGCGCGGAGGTGTGTCCGCATCGCCGTGGTCTCTTGCGCGCCGATCCCCGGCATCGCGTGGCGCTCGGTCTCCGCCTCGAGGAGCGACCGGACTTCGTAGATCTGGCGGATCGCCTCGTTGGGGAGCTCGGTCACGAAGTAGCCGCGCTGCGGGTGGTACGTCACTATGCCCTCGCTCGCGAGGGTCTTCAGCGCTTCACGGAGCGGTATCAGGCTGATGCCGAGCTCCTGTGCGGTGGCCTCCTGGCGGATCTTGATGCCCGGCGCCAGGTCGCCGCGAACGATCGCTCCCCGCAGCTCGTGCGCCGCGATCGCCTGGGCGGTCCGCGGCAGGGAATTCCGCTCCAGAGTCACGCTCGGGAGGGTATCGCTCGCCGGGTGCCGATCAGCCAACGTTATACATTTGAATGAAGAATATTATAATTAGCGA
>JAOPZQ010000153.1 GCA_025964075.1 Solirubrobacterales bacterium
CGCCGCCGCGGGGCGTCAGTACCTCGACCGCGGGCGCGTCGGCCGCGGCCAGCAGCGCCCTCGCGGGCTCGACCAGCGCCTCGTCGCCCGCGAGCAGCTCGCCGTCCGCGCCGAGCAGGACCGAGGCGCGGATGTCGCTCGTGAGCTCGCCGAGGTAGGCGAGGGCCAGATCCGGGGTCAAAGCGCTCGTCATGCCGGACCGCGAGAATAGCCACGTGCCCCTGTCCCGGATCGCCTGGGTGGTGACCGTCGTCGTGTGCGTCGTCACCTCCATCATCCTGTTCGCCGACGACTACGCGGGCTACGCCGGAGTGTCGCTCGCGGTGGCGGCGTCGGCGGCGATCAATCTGCGGTAGCGACTGTTTGGCGGGGGCTGCCCGACGGCCGGGGCTGGGCGGCTGGGCGGCGCCTCGAACAGGGGGCCGGATTCTCCGGTAGTGGAGGGATGTGCGCGAATAGCGCACACAATCCTCCACCCGCGACTTCGGGCCCCCCCTCGCCGGTGATCGGTCCCCAGCCGGGTTCACCGCTTCGGCACGGCCCCCGGGATCTCCTCACCCGGCCGCACTCGGTCCTCCGGCTCGAGGTGGATGAGCACGTCGGCGCCGCCGAGGCGGCGGGAGATCGCATCCTGCAGCTCGTGGGCGATCTTGTGTGCGTCCTCGAGGCTCGTCCCCGCGCGGAACTGGAGGTGCAGGTCGACGTAGCGGCGGGCGCCGGCCCGGCGGGTGCGAAGCTGGTGGTAGCCGATGACGCCGCGCGCGCCGAACTCGAGGACCTGGTCGCGGATCGCTTGGAGCTCGTCCTCCGGCAGCGCCTCGTCGGCGAGGACGCGGCCGGAGCGCGTGACGATGCGGCCGCCCGCGATCACCGACACCGCCGCGACGAGCAGGGCGACCGCGGAGTCGATCCACTGGGCGCCCGTGACCTCGATCAGCACCAGCGCGACGAGCACGCCGACCGACGTGCCGGCGTCCGAGAGCAGGTGCGCGGCGTCGCCCTCTAGCGCTACCGACTGCGTCGCCTTCGCAGTGCGACGTAGGTTGAGGGCGACGACGAGGTTGACCACGGCGGAGACGGCCGCGACCGCGATGCCGACACCGACGAGCTTCACCTCCCCGCCGCGGATCAGGCGCCGGACGGCCTCGAAGACGATCACGCCGGCGCCGACGAGGACGAGGATGCCCTCGAGCGCCGACCCGAGGTTCTCGATCTTCTCGTGGCCGTAGCGGTGGGACTCGTCGGCGGGCTCGTCCGCCTTGCGGACGGAGACGTAGGCGACGACCGAGGCGATCAGGTCGATGCTCGACTGGATCGCGTCGGTGAGGATCGCCACCGAGCCGGTGACCGTGCCGGCGATCACCTTGAGGAGGATGAGCAGCGAGTTCGAGGCGATCGAGAGGCCCGCGGCGCCCGTCTTCGAGGTGCCGTCGCTCGCCGTCGCGTGAGCTCCCGAACTCGTCATCGACCGTCGAGCCAGCGCAGGAGCGCGCGGGCCGCGCGGCCGCGGTGGCTGATCGCGTCCTTCTCCGCGTCGGAGAGCTCGGCCATCGTGCGGCCGGTGTCGTCGTCGTCGGGCAGGAACGCGGGGTCGTAGCCGAACCCGCCTTCGCCCCCCGGTGACGCCGCGACCCGCCCCGTGCAGCGACCCTCGAACACGCGCTCCTCCCCCGCCACGGGGTCGACGTAGGCGAGCGCGCACACGTACGCGAGCCCGCTACCGGCCGGCGCCTCGCGCAGCAGCTTCGCGAGGTTCTCCTCGTCGGTCGCGTCCTCGCCCGCGTAACGCGCCGACCGCACGCCGGGCCGGCCGCCCAGGGCCTCGGCCTCGATGCCGGAGTCGTCCGCGAACGCGGCCCTGCCGGTCGCCGCCGCGGCTGCGCGGGCCTTCGGCAGCGCGTTGGCCGCGAACGTGTCGCCGACCTCCGGGGGCAGCTCGATGCCGTCCGGCAGCCCGTCGACCTCGTGCGGGGTGAGCAGCCGGCCGAACTCCCGCGCCTTGTGCGCGTTGCGGCTCGCGAGCAGGAGCCTCAACCGGACTCCCCGGCCGGGCCCGACACGGACCCGTCACCCGCCTTCCGAGATCGCGGCCTCCTGCGCGCTCCGCAGGGCGGCGATCCCGTCCGCCGCGAGGGCGAGGAGGTCGTCGAGGTGCGCGCGCGAGAGCGGCGTCCGCTCGGCCGTGGCCTGCACCTCGACGAGGCCGCCGTCGCCCGTCATCACGACGTTGGCGTCGACCTCGGCCGTCGAGTCCTCGGAATAGTCGAGGTCGAGGAGCGGCGTCCCGCCGACGATCCCGCAGGAGATCGCCGCGATGGTTCCGGTCAGCGGGGTGCGTTCGAGCTTGCCCTCGCGGACGAGCCGGCGGCATGCGAGCGCCAGCGCCACGTAGCCGCCGGTGATCGCCGCGCAGCGGGTCCCGCCGTCGGCGGTGAGCACGTCGCAGTCGATCCAGATCGTGCGCTCGCCGAGCGCCTCGAAGTCGACGACGCCCCGGAGCGCCCGCCCGATCAGCCGCTGGATCTCGACCGTGCGCCCGTCGGGCCGGCCCTTGGTCACATCGCGTTGCTTGCGCCGGCCGGTGGAGGCGGGCAGCATCCCGTACTCGGCGGTGACCCAGCCGCGGCCCTTGCCCGCCATCCAGCGCGGGACCGATTCCTCGGCCGAGGCGGTGCAGATCACGCGCGTCTCGCCCATGGTGATCAGCGCCGACCCGGTGGCGCTCGCGACGAAGCCCGGTTCGAGCCGCGTCGGCCGCGGGTCGGAAGGCGCCCGGCCGTACGACCGCTCCGGCGCGCTCATGCGGGCACCCCACGCTGGACCGGCGCCACTCGGACCTGCCGCACCTCGCCGAGGGGCATCTGGAGAAAGCGTGTGCCGAGGGCCCGGAACGACTCGGCGTCGCCCGTGCACAGGAACGCGTAGTCGCCCTCCCGATCCTGGTGGTTCTCGAGGTCTCGCGAGGCCAGTGCGTGTTCGACCCGGCGGGCCATCGCCGCCCCCGACGTGATCAGCGTCACCCCGCGCCCGAGCGCACGCTGGAGCATCGGCGCCACCAGCGGGTAGTGCGTGCAGCCGAGGATCACCGTGTCGACACGCGCCGCGCGCAGCGGCTCGCAGTAAGCGCGCACGGTGTCGACGACCGCATCGTCGAACGGGAATCCGCCCTGGATGATCGGCGCGAGATCCGGACACGGGATGCTCTCGAGATGGACGTGGGGATCCGCCTGGCTGACCGCGCGTTCGTACGCCCCGCTGGCCACGGTGGTCGGCGTGGCGAGCAGGCCGATCCGGCCCGTGTGGGTCGAGGCCACGGCCAGGTTCGACTCGGGCCCGACGACGCCCACGACCCCGGCCGCCCGCCCGTCGCGCGCCACGTGCTCTTCGAGCGTCGGCAGCGCCGCCGCCGTCGCGGCGTTGCACGCGACGACGATCAGCTTCGCGCCGGCGTCGAGCAGGTGGTCGGCGATCTGGACCGCGAACGCGCGCAACTCCTCGACCGGGCGCACCCCGTACGGGAACCGGGCCGTGTCCCCCAGGTAGAGGAAGTCCTCGTGCGGGAGCGACACGAGCAGCTCGTGGAGAACGGTCAGGCCGCCTACGCCCGAGTCGAACACGCCGATGGGCGCTCGCCGCGGATCGCTCATCCGGCCATCCTGGCAGAGCGGGCGGCCACGCCGCCCGCCGGGCCGTCGATTGTCAGTGGACCCCGCTGATCGCTCCCTTCAGCTTGTTGACGATCGCGTCGGCGATGCCGGTGGCGCCGAACTTCTGGCCGCGCGTCGCCGCGACCACGCCGGCGAGCACGACGGCGACGAGCAGGATCAGCGCCACGTACTCGACGGTGCCCTGTCCCCGCTCGCGCGCGCACCGGCGCGTCGCGGTCGCCGCTCCCTCCGCCCAGCGCGCGTGCAGCCAGCCCATCATCCGGTAGGCCATCTCGACCTCATAGGGTGGTGTCTCTAACTCTACGCCGGACGAGCAGCGGAGCCTGCGTCGAGTGTCCGAGGCCTCGGGTGACGGCTCAAGACACGAGCGGTGCCAACTCGATGCCAACTGTGTGACGAGAGTGCAACGGCGCTGTTAGCCTCGCCCGCTGATGGCCCCGCCCCCGCTGCGCGCGCTCGTGGTCAGCAACATGTACCCGTCCCCCGAGCGCCCGGCGCTCGGCGTGTTCGTGCGGGACCAGGTGGAGGCGCTGGAGCGCCTGGCCGACCTCGAGGTCGAGCGGTTCACGTTCGCGCCGGGCGGTCTCGCGTACCTGCGCGCGGCGCGTGCCCTGCGCCGGGCCGTGCGGGGCCGCGAGTTCGACGTCGTCCACGCCCATTTCGGCCTCACCGCGTGGACGGCGCTCGCCGCGCGCGGACGCGCGCGCCTGGTGACGCTCCACGGCCGCGACGTGTACCACCCGATCTCGGGTCGCGTGACCCGCGCGGCGCTGCCCCTCCAGACGGTGACGGCCGTCGCCTCCGCGGCCCTCGGCCGCGCGCTCGGCCGCGAGCCCGTCGCGATCCTCCCGATGGGCATCGATCTCGGGCGGTTCGTCCGGATCCCCCGCGCCGAGGCCCGCGCGACGCTCGGCCTCGATCCCGATCGTCCCTGTCTGCTGTTCCCATTCGACCCCTCGCGAGCCGACAAGCGCGCCGACCGCGCGCGGGCGCTCGCCGACGCGACCGGAGCCGAGCTTTTGACGCTCGGTGGAATCGATCCCGCGCGCGTCCCGGTCTTCATGAACGCGGCCAATGCGCTGCTCGTGCCGTCCGATCGCGAGGGCTTCGGGATGGCGTGCCTCGAGGCGCTCGCCTGCGACGTGCCGGTCCTCGCCACGCCGGTGGGGATCCACCCGCTGGCGCTGCGGGGCATCGACGGCTGCCTCTGCGCGGCGTTCGAGCTCGACGCCTGGCGGGCCGCCGCGGAGCCTCACCTCGCGGCCGCCGATCCCCGGGTGGAGGGCCGCGCCCGCGCCGAGCTGTTCTCCGCGGACCGCATGGCGGGCCGCGTCGCCGCGGCATGGCGAGGCCTGTCGACGCCGTGAGGCTCTCTATACTCGCGGGCCCTGGCGCCGTCCCGAGGAGGGCGGTGTTCCCATGATCATGAGCGGCCTGTTCGAACGCATTGCACGCCGCCGCGCCACGCCGCCGGACGAGAATCGCGAGCACGACGCGTCCGCAATCGCCGCGTCCACGTCCCCCGGCGGCGAGCCGGCCCACACCGACGCGCCCGCAGCCGCCGGCGCGGAGGAGCCCGTGGCCGGGGCGGAGCAGGACGCGCCCACCGCGCAGAGCGACGCGGTCGACGCGCCCGCCGAGCAGGACGCGCCGACCGTCCAAGCCGACGAGGTCGCCCCGCCGCCGGGCGCACCCGAGACGCCGTCGTTCCGCGAGCGCGGCAAGGTCCGACGGCGGCTCCGCTACCTTCGTCGCGTCCGGGAGCTCCAGCTCCGCGACCTCGGCGGGCTGGTGTTCGAGCTGCGGCGCTTCGGGCGCGAGCGCGAGGACCTCGTCGTGGAGAAGCTGACGCAGCTCGCGGCGACCGACGACGAGCTCCGCAGCCTCGAGACGGTGCTCGGCGACCGGCGCGCGCTCGTCGAGCTCCGGGAGCCCGGCGTCGGTGGCACGTGCCCTGACTGCGGCGCGCTCCACGGAAGCGCCGACCGCTTCTGCGCCCACTGCGGCCGGCCGCTACGCGAGGACGGAGCCTCGACGCCCTCGGAGCCCGCCGCCACGGTCGAGCAGCCGAACGGCGCCGCGCCAGACGCGAGCGCCGCGACCGACGCGAGCAGCGCCGAAGGGTCCGCCCCCGAGGGCACGCACGTCGCAGCCGGATGACTCACGCGGCGTCCATTCCGGCGAGCCTGGATGGCGAGCGGAGGCCCGCGTGAGCGCCGTGGCCGACCCCCCGCGCGCCGAGCCCGCCACCCAGTGCCCGCGGTGCGGCGCCGAGCTCGCGCCCGGCCAGGAGTGGTGCCTCGAGTGCGGCACCGCGGCGCGCACGCGGATCGTGCGG
>JAOPZQ010000158.1 GCA_025964075.1 Solirubrobacterales bacterium
GCTCCGGGCACCGAGGGCCTCGCCGCGCTGAGCCCACGCGAGCGGGAGATCGCCGAGCTCGTCGCCGAAGGCCTCACGAACCGCGAGATCGGAGCGCGGCTCTTCCTCAGCGGCAAGACGATCGAGACGCACCTGACGCGCGTCTTCCAGAAGCTCGGGCTGCGCTCCCGCGCGCAGGTCGCGGCGGAGGTCGCCCGTATCTGAAGCGCTTACGCCGCCGCGGCGAGGTCCTCGAGCGTGCCGGCGGCGTCGGCCGCGAGCAGCTCGCGGAAGCCGCCGAGCGTCTGACCGTCGATGACGATCTGGGGGAAGGTCATCAGCCCGGTGCGGCGGACCAGCTCGGCGCGCCCGGCCGGGTCCTTGGCCAGGTTGATCTCGTCGTACGCGATGCCCCGCTTCTCCAGCAGCGTCTTCGCGTTGCGGCAGAACGAGCAGGGCTCCGTGGTGAAGAGGATGAGTCGCTTCATGCTTCAAAAAGGATAGCTATGGCCGCCGCCGGACGGGTCGGCAGACTTACTACCCATGGCCGGCTCGATTCGCACCGAAGCGGTCGTCCTGCGCTCGATGCGCTACGGCGAGGCCGATCGGATCCTGCATCTCCTGACCCCGCGGATGGGCCGCGTCTCGGCGATCGCGAAGGGGGTGCGGCGGACTCGCTCGCGGTTCGGCGGGCGCCTCGAGCCGCTCGCGCGCGTCGCCCTCCTCCTGCACGAGGGGCGCAGCGACCTCTACACGGTCACCGCCGCCGACACCGTGGCCGCCCATCCGACGCTGCGCGCCCACGGGGCGTGCCTCGACGCCGCCTCGCGGGCGTGCGACGCGGTCGCGCGCTTGACCGAGCCCGGCGACGGCAACGTGCCCGCCTACAACCTGCTCGTGAACGAGCTCGCGCTGCTCGACGCCCGCCCCGAGCTCGCCGGGCTCCCGCACGTGCTCGCCTTCCGCCTCAAGCTGCTGCTCGCGATCGGCTTCGCCCCGGCGCTCGGCGCGTGCGCGAGCTGCGGGGAGCGCGAGCACCTGAGCGGCTTCTCCGGCGCGGCCGGCGGCGTCGTGTGCGGCGCCTGCGAGGGATCCGCGTTCCCGCTCTCGCAGGAGGGGCACGACTTCCTCATCATGGCCCTGGGCACGCCGCTGGCGGAGGCGCCGGCGGCCTCGGACCTCGCGCTGCGCCAGGCCGAGCGCGCGATCGCCGAGACGGTCGAGCACCACGCGCATGTCCGGTTGCGCCCCGCCTCCGCGCGGTAGGATCGACTTGGTGTCGGACCCCTCAGTAGCCGCCGCGTCGTCGGCGCCCGACGCGGCCGTCAAGTACGTCTACGACTTCGCGGAGGGCTCCCGGGACATGAGCGAGCTGCTCGGCGGCAAGGGCGCGAACGTCGCCGAGATGACGCGCGTGCTCGGCGCGGAGCGCGTGCCCGCGGGCTTCACGATCACCACCGAGGCCTGCGTCGCCTACATGGCCGCCGGCGGCGAGGAGCCGCCGGGGCTCTCCGAGCAGGTCGCCGACGCGCTCGACCGCCTCGAGGAGCACACGGGCAAGCGCCTCGGCGACGCGGAGGACCCGCTGCTCGTCTCCGTGCGCTCGGGCGCCCGCGAATCGATGCCGGGGATGCTCGACACGGTGCTGAACCTGGGCCTGAACGACGAGTCGGTCGAGGGCCTCGCGGCGGTGACCGAGAACCCCCGTTTCGCCTGGGACTCCTACCGGCGCTTCGTGCAGATGTTCGGGAACGTCGTGCGGGGCGTGGCGGGCGAGCGCTTCGAGGAGCAGATCGCGAGGGTCAAGCGAGAGCGGGGCGTGCGGCTCGACACCGAGCTCGACGTCGACGCGCTGCGCGAGTTGACGCGCGCGTTCCGGTCGTTCTACGACTTCCCGCAGGACCCGCAGGAGCAGCTCCGCCAGGCGATCGACGCGGTCTTCGACTCCTGGACAGGCGAGCGCGCCGTCTCCTACCGGCGCATCAACCGGATCCCCGACGACTGGGGCACCGCGGTCAACGTGCAGCAGATGGTCTTCGGGAACAAGGGCGACACGTCGGGGTCGGGGGTCGCCTTCTCGCGCGACGAGGTGACCGGCGCGCCGGAGCCCTCCGGCGACTTCCTCGCCAACGCCCAGGGCGAGGACGTCGTCAGCGGCGTGCGCAACACGCGCGACATCACCGAGCTCGCCGACGTGATGCCCGACGCGCACAAGCAGCTGATGGAGATCCTGCGGACGCTCGAGCGCCACTACAAGGACATGCAGGACACGGAGTTCACCGTCGAGGAAGGCCGCCTCTACATGCTCCAGACGCGCGACGCCAAGCGCCCGGCGCAGGCGGCGGTGCGCTTCGCGGTCGACGCGGTGAAGGAGGAGCTGCTGACGCGGGAGGAGGCCCTCATGACGATCGACGCCGACCGCCTCGACGCGCTGCTCCACCCGACGTTCGACCCGAGCTTCGAGTACGACGTGCTGGCGCAGGGCGTGGCCGCCTCGCCGGGAGCCGCGAAGGGCGAGATCGTCTTCACCGCCGCCGAGGCGGTCGAGGCGGCGGCGCACAAGCGCGCGGTCATCCTCGTGCGCCCGTTCACCGAGGCCGACGACGTCGCGGGCTTCCACGCGGCGAGGGGCATCCTCACGAGCGAGGGCGGCAAGGCCTCGCACGCGGCGCTCGTCGCCCGCGGCATGGGACGGCCGTGCGTGAGCGGCGCCTCGACGCTCGAGATCGACCTCGGCGCCGAGCAGGTCAAGGTCGGCGACGTCGTCCTCGGACGGGGCGACCGGATCGCGATCGACGGGTCGACCGGCGCGGTCACGCTCGACGACGTCCCGCTCGTGCAGCCGCGCGTGAGCGGCGAGTTCGAGACCGTGCTCGGCTGGGCGGACGGCCTGCGCCGGCTCGGCGTGCGCACGAACGCCGACACGCCCGACGACGCGATCCGGGCGCGCGAGTTCGGCGCGGAGGGAATCGGCCTGTGCCGGACCGAGCACATGTTCCTGGCAGAGGGGCGCGCGGAGAAGATGCGCGCGGTGATCCTCGCCGCCGACGAGGACGAGCGCCGCGAGCGCCTCGCCGAGCTCCGGCCGCTGCAGCAGGACGACTTCGAGGGCCTGTTCGACGCGATGCGCGGGCTGCCGGTGACGATCCGGCTGCTCGACCCGCCGCTCCACGAGTTCCTGCCCGCCCGGCTCGACGTCCAGCACGAGGTCGAACGGGCGCGCAGCGAGCAGTCCGACGACCTCGAGGAGCTCGAGACGCTGCTCGAGCGCGTCAGCGCCCTGGAGGAGACGAACCCGATGCTCGGCACGCGCGGCTGCCGGCTGGGGATCCTCTACCCGGAGATCTACGAGATGCAGGTCGAGGCGATCGCGCTCGCGTTCGCCGCCGTCCGCGAGCGCTCGGGCGAGGCGCCGGACCTCGAGATCATGATCCCCCTCGTCGACTACGAGAAGGAGCTCGAGCTGATGCGCGAGCTCGTCGTGCGGACGATGACGGAGCCCGGTCTCGCGGAGGGGAAGGACTTCACCGTCGGGACGATGATCGAGCTGCCGCGGGCGTGCCTGCAGGCCGACCGGATCGCCGAGTTCGCGGACTTCTTCTCCTTCGGCACCAACGACCTCACGCAGACCGCGCTCGGGTTCTCGCGCGACGACGTCGAGGGCAAGTTCATCCCGATCTACATCGAGCGCAAGATCGTCGACCGCTCCCCGTTCGACACGATCGACGCGCCGGGAGTCGGGCAGCTCGTGCGCATGGGGGCGTGGCTCGGCCGCAAGGCGAAGCTCGACCTGCAGCTCGGCGTCTGCGGCGAGCACGGCGGCGATCCGACGTCGATCGACTTCTTCCACAACTCGGGGATCGACTACGTGAGCTGCTCGCCGTTCCGGGTGCCGATCGCCCGGGTGGCGGCGGCGCAGGCCGCGGTCCGCGCCTGATCGTCACGAAGGTGCGACAACTTCGCCACGGGAACGTGGCGGGGGCGTGCGCGGCTGCCAGAATCGACGGGGCGATGTCCGTCGACGTGCGCACGCATCCCACCGGCCCCGTGGCCGAGGCTTACGGCGCGCGCGTCCGCGCCCGCGAGGCGGCGGCGCTGTCACCGCTCGCGACGCCGTCCTACCCGGCGGCGCGGGCGAACCCCGAGTCGGAGTGCGGTCTGCGCACGCCGTTCCAGCGCGACCGCGACCGGATCGTCCACTCGAAGTCGTTCCGCCGGCTCAAGCACAAGACCCAGGTGTTCGTCGCGCCGGAGGGCGACCACTACC
>JAOPZQ010000281.1 GCA_025964075.1 Solirubrobacterales bacterium
CAAGCGGCGGGGCTTCGTCTTCCCCTCCTCCGAGATCTACGGCGGCGTCGGTTCGACCTACGACTACGGCCACTACGGCGTGCTCCTCAAGCAGAACGTGAAGAACGAGTGGTGGCGGGCGATGCTCCAGGAGCGCGACGACATCGTGGCGCTCGACTCGGCGATCATCCTCCACCCGAAGGTGTGGGAGGCCTCGGGGCACGTCGCCGGCTTCAGCGACCCGATGGTCGACTGCCGCACGTGCAAGCTCCGCTTCCGCGCCGACCACCTCGACCAGCTCGCGTGCGGGCGGAAGCCGTCGAAGCACCCCGGCGAGACCGACCAGTGCGACCTCACCGACGCGCGGCAGTTCAACCTCATGTTCGAGACCCACGTCGGCGCCGTGCAGGACGAGGCGTCGGTCGCCTACCTGCGCCCCGAGACCGCGCAGGGCATCTTCGTCAACTTCAAGAACTACCTGCAGTTCTCCCGCAAGAAGCCGCCGTTCGGCATCGCGCAGATCGGCAAGAGCTTCCGCAACGAGATCACGCCGGGGAACTTCATCTTCCGCACGCGCGAGTTCGAGCAGATGGAGATGGAGTTCTTCGTCCCGCCCGGCACGGCCGGCGAGTGGTTCGAGCACTGGACCGGCGAGCGGATGCGCTGGTACACCGACCTGGGGATCCGGCCCGACCACCTGCGGCTGCGCGCCCACGACGCCGACGAGCTCTCGCACTACTCGAGCGCCACCTCCGACGTCGAGTACCTCTTCCCGATCGGCTGGTCCGAGCTCGAGGGGATCGCCAACCGCGGCGACTTCGACCTCACGCAGCACGCGAAGCACTCCGGGCAGAAGCTCGAGTACGTCGATACCGCGAGCGGCGAGCGCTACGTCCCCCACGTCATCGAGCCCGCCGCCGGCGCCGACCGCGCCGCTCTCGCGTTCCTCGTCGACGCCTACGACGAGGACGAGATCGAGGGCGAGTCGCGCACCGTCCTGCGCCTCCACCCGCGGATCGCGCCGATCAAGGTCGCGGTCCTGCCGCTGGTCCGCAAGGACGGGCAGCCGGAGCTCGCGCGGGAGGTCTACCGCGCGCTGCGGGAGCGGATGCAGGCCGAGTACGACGAGGGCGGCGCGATCGGCCGCCGCTACCGCCGCCAGGACGAGATCGGCACGCCGTACGCGGTGACGATCGACCACCAGTCGCTCGAGGACCGCACCGTCACCGTCCGCGACCGCGACTCGCTCACCCAGGACCGCGTCGCGATCGGCGAGCTGCCGGACGAGCTCGAGCGGCGGCTCCGGGCGCCCTGGCGCTCGCCGAAGCTCGACGACTGAGGCCGGCTCAGCCGAAGACGTAGGGCGCCAGCGCCGGCTCGCGCGCGACCCGGGGGTACGTCGCGACCTGCTGGGCCACGACGGCGCCGTAGCGGGCCATGTGCAGCGGGAACGTCAGCGGGTTCACGCCCGGCATGAACGGGTGCAGGCACACCGAGCGGCTGATCCGCCACGCCTGCGCGACGCCGTCGTGCGTGATCGCGTCGACGACGAGAGCCCAGCCGACCGGGTCGTAGCTGCCCATGGCCAGGTGCTCGGAGACGTCCAGCGGGCAGACGTGCTGGACCGCGATGTTGGCGATCTCCCCGCCCCCACCGGAGAGCTCCGACAGCGCCCGGGGCCCGAAGTTCGGGACGACGACCTCGTCGGTGTGGCTGTAGATGACGCTGTAGGAGATGCCCGGGAACGTCTCCTGGAAGGAGCCCAGCGCGCCGAGGAAGCGCGAGCCGCGCCGCTGCTGGAAGAACGACGGGGCGCACGGGAGCGAGCAGACGACGTTCGCGTCGAGCGTGCCGTGGTTCGACGGGTCGAGGCCGACGTAGTCGTCGACCATCGCCCGGGTGTCGGGCCAGAACCGGAGCGCCCAACGGCCGACCATCCCGCCCTGGCTGAACCCGACGTACTCGACCTTGCGACCCGTCCGCGCGTGCATCGTCCGCAGCGCGTTCACCACGTACTCGCCCGCGACCTGGATGTCCGACATCTCGTGGCCCGGCAGCGTCAACGCGCAGTAGGGCCGGTGCAGGGCCGCGAGCGCCGGCTCGTAGGTCCAGGAGAAGTTGTCCGCCGGCGTCAGCGTCGTCCCGCTCACGAGGAGCACCGGCTCGCGCGGGTCGCTGGCCAGGTTGGCCGTGCACGAGAGGCTCTGGGCGAGCGTCGCCGCCGCCACGCTCAGCGGCGGTCCGGGGCGATCCACGGGCGCGTAGGCGGCGCGGGCCGCGGCCGGGGCGAGCAACAGCGTCAGCGCAGCCCCGAGTACCGCCCGTCTCATGGCGGTGATCCTGCCCGATCGCGCGCGCCGGTACGCCGGTCACATCCGCGCCGCGACCCGGCGCGCCACCGCGATCAGGTTGTCGCGCGCCGCGGAGGGCCGGTCGGCGCGCCACGCGAGGTAGAGCACGCTGCGGGCGCCGGCGAGCGGGACCACGACGACGTCCTCGCCGGCCAGCCCGGCGTACGCGTCGGCGACCACGGAGACGCCGAGCCCGGCGGCCACGAGCCCGAGGAGCGCCGACGCGCCGGGCGCCTCCTGGCCGATGCGCGGGCTGAAGCCGGCCGCGCGGCAGCCCTCGATCACCGCGTCGAACGTCTCCGGCGCGGCGGCGCGCGGCCAGAGGACGAAGTCCTCGTCGCGCAAATCGGAGTAGGACAATCGCCGGCGGGCCGCCAGCGGGTGCCCGCGCGGCATCGCCACGACCATGCCCTCGCGCCGGAGCGCCGCGAACGTCAGGCCCGAGCCGGAGCGCGTCGTGCGCACGAGACCGAGGTCCAGGCGCTCCTGAGCGAGCGCGTCGAGCTGGAGCTCGTCGAGCTGCTCGACCAGGTGCAGGCGCACGGCCGGGAAGGCCGCGCGGTAGGCGCGCACCACCGCGGGCAGCAGCCGCACCGTCGCCGAGGGAAGGAAGCCGACGTTGAGCGTGCCGACCTCGCCGCGACCGGCGCGGCGCGCCTCCTCCACCGCGCGCTCGAGCTCGGCCAGCGCCCGCGGCGCGTGTGCGAGGAGCGCCGATCCCGCGTCCGTCAGACGCACGCTTCGCTTCGTACGCGCGAAGAGATCGACGCCGAGCTGGAGCTCGAGCTCCCGGATCGCCCGGCTCAGCGACGGCTGGGAGATGTGGAGACGAGCCGCCGCTCGGCCGAAGTGCAGCTCCTCGCCGACGGCGACGAAGTAGCGAAGCGGCCGGGCCTCTGTGCTCATAGCGCCAGTCTATTTGTCGGTGCTGACTTTCTCTTGAGGAGCATCGGTCCTCGTCATACCGTCGTGCGCATGCAACAACGACGACTCGGATCGCTCGAGACCTCTGCGCTCGGCTACGGAGCGATGGTGCTGATCGGGCTCTACGGCGCCGTGGACGACGAGCAGGGTCTGCGCGTCCTCGGCCACGCGCTCGCTCGCGGCGTGACGATGATCGACACCGCCGACGGCTACGGCGAGGACGGCGCCAACGAGCGGCTGGTCGGCCGCGCGCTCGTCGGGCACCGCGAGGACGCGGTGGTGGCGACGAAGTTCGGGATCGCGGCGCCGGGCGCCCCGCACGCCCGCCGGGTGACGCACACATACCGCCACGAGATCTGGATCGACGGGCGGCCCGAGCGGGCGCGGGAGGCGGCAGAGGCCAGCCTGCGCCGGCTCGGCATCGACGTCATCGACCTCTACTACCTGCACTTCCCCGATCCGGGCGTGCCGGTCGAGGAGTCGGTCGGCGGGATGGCCGAGCTCGTGCACGCCGGCAAGGTCCGCCACCTCGGGCTCTCGAACCTGACCGGCGAGCAGCTGCGGCGAGCCGCCGCCGTACACCCGATCGCCGCCGTCCAGGCCGAGTACTCGCTGTGGACCCGCGGCGTCGAGGAGGACCTCCTCCCCGCCGCCCGCGAGGTGGGCGCCGGCCTCGTCGCGTGGAGCCCGCTCGGCTCGGGGTTCCTCGCCGGTCGCCCCGACCTCGGCGCCGACGACTTCCGCCACAACTCGCCCCGGTTCGAGGGCGAGAACCTGGAGCGCAACGTCGATCGGTTCGCCCCGCTGCGCGCACTCGCGGACGAGATCGCGGTCACGCCCGCCCAGCTCGCGCTCGCCTGGCTGCTCCACCAGGGCGACGACATCGTGCCGATCCCGGGAACGCGCAGCGTCGAGCACCTGGACGCGAACCTCGCCGCCGCCGAGGTCCACCTCAGCCGTGAGGCGCTCGCGCGCATCGAGGAGGTCGCGCCGGCGGATCTGGCCGCGGGCCGTTCGCTGCTCGGCTGAGGCGAGAGATTCGACCGCCGGTCGAGGACGGTTCCGACCGGCGGGCTGAGGGCAGCGCCACGGCGCCCCCGTAGCCTCGCAACGGATGACGCAGCGCAGTCCTCACGGCGCATTCTCGCTCCTGTGCGCCGAGGGGTGTGGGGATGGGACAGCCAAACGACCGGAGACGGCGGCGCGATGAGCGCCGCCGTCTCCGCGTCGTTCGAGGAGGCTCGTGCGGCGCTGCGGGGCGTGCTGGACGGACGTATGGACGCGAACCACCTATCCACCGTCGGAGACGGCTTCGAGCAGCTCGCCGGGTTCGCCGCGGCGCTCCAGGACCGCTGTGAGCGCGCCGCCGTCGGCGACGACCGCCCGGTGGTGTGCTGCGCCGGGGAGCTCGAGCCG
>JAOPZQ010000298.1 GCA_025964075.1 Solirubrobacterales bacterium
GGCTCGACGGTCAACCGCAGCAGCGCCGGCCGCGGCGGGAGCAGCGGCCGCACCGGCAGCTCCACCGGGTCGGGCTCGAACGGCGGCGGCTCGGGCTCGTCGAGTCCGTCGGGCTCGAACCTGAGCAACGCGGGCAGCGGCGGCGGCACGCCGACGGCCGCGCCGACCACGCCGACCACGCCGGCGCCGACGCCCGCTGGCAAGGCACCGAGCACCCCGGCCAAGCCTCCCCAGCATCCGACCCAGCAGCACCGCGCGCCGAGCGCGCGGCGCACGGCGACGACGCGCCCCGCTTCCACGCCGCCCGCGGCGACCACTCCCAGCCCCACGCCGGCGACCTTCGCCGCGCCCACGTTCCTCCCGACGACCGCGCCGGCCGGGACGCCGGCGGCGACTCGCCACCCGGCGCCCGCCGAGGGCCAGGGGCACGGCGGCGCGAGCGGCATCGGCAGTGCCCCCGCCACGCTCGCGCGCGACATCAACAAGATCGTCCGCGTCGTGCCGGTCTGGGCGTGGATCATGCTCGGCGTGCTCGCCGCGTTCGGCTTCTTCTCGGCCACGCTCGCCGCCGCCTTCGCCCGCCGCGCCCGCTACGCGGACGCGCTCGTCGGCCGGATCCGCACCGCGGCGATCACCGATCCGCTGACCGGCCTGCTGAACCGCCGCGGGTTCGCCGAGGCGCTCGAGCACGAGATCGCCCGCGCGCGGCGCTTCGAGCACCCGCTCGCGGTCGCGTTCCTCGACGTCCGCGGCCTCAAGGCCGTCAACGACGACTTCGGCCACCAGGCCGGCGACGATCTCCTCAAGGCCGTCGGCGCGCTGCTCCACCGCACGAGCCGGCAGGCCGACATCGTCGCGCGCGTCGGCGGTGACGAGTGCGCGGTCGCGCTGATCGAGCAGGACCGCGCCGGAGCCGTCGCGTTCGCGCGCCGGATCGCCGCCGAGGTGCCGCACACGCGCGCCGAGCTCGGCGTCCTCGCCGACTGGGACCTGACCGTCGGCGTGGCCGTCTTCCCCGAGGACGGCGACAACGGCGAGGAGCTGCTCGCAGCCGCCGATCGACGGCTGTACATGCGGCGCGGGATCGCGCTGCAGCCCGCTCGTCACTAGGGCTCGGCTATCTTCACCCCATGAGGGTGGTGAAGCCGGAGCCGGAGCACGAGCTTCCGCGCGGGATCGTCGGCGGCAGCGAGGTCTCCCAGGCGACCGCCGGCGCCCACAACCTCTACATGCGACTGTGCCGCGTGCCGCCCGGCGCCCAGTCCCGGCCGCACTACCACGAGGGTTGCGAGAGCGCCTGCTACATGGTCTCCGGCCGGATGCGGATCCGCTGGGGAGACCACCTGGAACGCGAGCTCCTCGTCGAGCCCGGCGACATGCTCTACGTGCCGCCGCGCGAGACCCACGTCGTCGAGAACGCCTCCGACGTCGAGCCGGCCGAGTACGTCGTCGCGCGAGACTCGCCGACCGAGGACTCCGTCGAGGTGCCGTGGGCGGAGTGAGCGCTCACGCGAGCGCGAGGACGCAGCCGGAGAAGTAGTCCCCGGCGGGCGAGGCCAGGTAGGCCACGATCGTCGCCAGGGCGTCCTCCTCCGTGCCGGGACCCGGTGTCACCGCGACCGGCCGGACCCCGAACCGCGACCACTCGATCGAGAGGACCCGCGCCAGGTTCTCGGCCGCGTCACGAGCCGCGCCCGCGTGGGGACCCGCGTCCGCGCGCGGGGCGACGAGGCAGATCTTCCCCCCGCGCTCCTCCGGGATCATCGCGCGGGTCGCGACCGCGTGCGCGGCCTCCCACGCGCCGTCGAGCGCCGCCCGCAGGCCCGGCATGCCTCCCGCGCCGAACGGCGGGCGCAGGTCGCAGACCAGCGTGTCGATCGCCGCCTCGGCGTCCGCCGCGACGACCCGCGCGCCGAGCCCGGCGAGCGCGTCGCCCAGGCCCCCGCCCGTGAGCGCGACGACCTGCCCCGCGAGCACGTCACCTCGAAGCACCTCGCCCACGACGGGCAGGCTACAGGCCGTAAGCTTCCGACTCGGGAGTGACGAGAGGAGGCTTCGAACCGATGGCCCTGTCCTACGCGCATGGCGCGCACGACGTCCCGCTGCCGGGAGAGACGATCGGCGCGAACCTCGAGGCGACGGCGGCGCGCTTCCCGGACCGCGACGCGCTGGTCGCCCGCCACCAGGGCCTGCGTTACACGTACGCCGAGCTCGACGCGGAGGTGGACGCGCTCGCGCGAGCGCTGCTCGCGCAGGGGATCGAGCGCGGCGACCGGGTCGGGATCTGGAGCCCGAACCGCGCGGAGTGGGCGGTCGTCCAGTACGCGAGCGCGAAGGTCGGCGCGATCCTCGTCAACGTCAACCCCGCCTACCGGACCTCGGAGCTCGAGTACGCGCTGAAGCAGTCCGGTTGCCGGCTGCTCCTGGCGGCGCCGTCGTTCAAGGCCTCGGACTACGTGGAGATGGTCGAGGCGGTCCGGCCCCGCCTGCCGGCGCTCGAGCGGGCGATCTTCTTCGAGACGCCCGAGTGGGACGAGCTGCGCGCCGGCGCCGAGCGGGTGAGCGAGGACGAGCTGCGCACCCGTTCGGCCGAGCTCGACTTCACCGACCCGATCAACATCCAGTACACGAGCGGCACCACCGGCTATCCGAAGGGCGCGACGCTCTCCCACCACAACATCCTCGGCAACGGCTTCTTCGTCGGCGAGGGGTGCCGGCTCACCGAGCAGGACCGGATCTGCTTGCCGGTGCCCTACTACCACTGCTTCGGCATGGTCATGGGGAACCTCGCCGCGATCAGCCACGGGTCGTGCATCGTGCTTCCCGAGGCGGCGTTCGAGCCGGGCGCCGTGCTCGACGCGGTGTCGGCCGAGCGCTGCACCGTGCTCTACGGCGTCCCGACGATGTTCATCGCCGAGCTCGACCATCCGGGCTTCGACTCCTACGACCTGTCCTCGCTGCGCACGGGCATCATGGCCGGCTCGCCGTGCCCGGTGGAGGTCATGCGCAGGGTCGTCGATCGGATGAACATGGGCGAGGTGACCATCTGCTACGGGATGACCGAGACGTCGCCCGTCTCCACGCAGACGGGCGCCGACGACGACCTCGAGCACCGCACGGCCACGGTGGGCCGCGTCCATCCCCACGTCGAGATCCGCGTGGCCGACCCGGACACCGGCCGGACGGTCCCCCGCGGCGAGACCGGCGAGTTCCTCACGCGCGGCTACAGCGTGATGCTCGGCTACTGGAACGACCCGGAGCGCACCGCGGAGGCGATCGACGCCGGCCGCTGGATGCACACCGGCGACCTCGCGACGATGGCCGACGACGGCTACGTGAAGATCGTCGGGCGGATCAAGGACATGATCATCCGCGGCGGGGAGAACGTGTACCCGCGGGAGATCGAGGAGTTCCTGTACGCCCACCCCGACGTCGCGGACGTCCAGGTGATCGGCGTGCCCGACGACCGCTACGGCGAGGAGATCATGGCCTGGGTCCAGCTCCGCGAGGGCGCGACGGCGACCGAGGACGAGCTCCGGGAGCACTGCCGCGGCCAGATCGCCCGCTACAAGGTCCCGCGCTACATCCGCATCACGGACGGCTTCCCGATGACCGTCACCGGCAAGGTCCAGAAGTTCAGGATGCGCGAGACCGCGATCGCGGAGCTGGGGCTCGTCGAGGTCGCGACCGCGTAGGGTCCGCCCCGATGCGCAGCCCCCTCCGCCTCGCCGCCCTCGGCGGCCTGACCGCGCTGCTCGCCCTCGCCGGATGCGGCGGCGGCGGCGGCGGAACGAAGCTCTCGCGGTCCGGCCTCGACAGGAAGGCCGGACCGATCTGCCGGAAGGCCTCGACGGAGATCGCCGCCGTCAAGCCGCCCGCGGACTTCCTGCAGAACCCCAAGGCGGCGGCCGTCTATCTCGACAAGGTCGTCGCGATCGCCGACGCCGCGATGACGAAGCTCGACGCGCTGAAGCCCGTTTCCGACGAGAAGGTGAGCTGGAACACCTTCGTCGCGAAGCAGCAGCAGCAGACCGACCTCTTCCGCAAGGTCCTGAGCAAGGCCCAGGCGCAGGACCGCAGCGGCATCACGGACCTCCAGGGCGCGGTCAATCTGACCGCGTCCGTGGACGCGGCGGCCCGCGCGGCCGGCGTGCCGGGGTGCGCGACCGGCGGTTGACCGTTCCCTGCGTCCTCGACTGCGACCCCGGCCACGACGACGCGGTCGCGATCCTCCTCGCCGCCGCGCTGCCCGAGCTCGACCTCCGGGCGATCACGACCGTCGCGGGAAACGGCACGCTCGAGCGCACGAGCGAGAACGCGCTCCGCGTGGCGACGCTCGCGCGGCTCGACGTGCCGATCGCCGCCGGCGCGGCGGCGCCCCTGAGCCGCGAGCTCGTGACGTCCCCGGACATCCACGGCCGGACCGCGCTCGACGGCCCCGCCCTGCCCGCGCCCGACCGGCCGCTCGATCCCCGCCCGGCCGTCGATCTCCTCGCCGACGTCCTCCTCGCGGCCGACGAGCCGGTCGCGGTGATCGCCACCGGGCCCCTCACCAACGTGGCGCTCCTCCTGCGCCGGGGACCCGAGGTACGCGGGCGGATCCGGGAGATCGTCCTGATGGGCGGATCGACCGGGCCGGGGAACGTGACGCCGGCGGCCGAGTTCAACATCTACGTCGATCCGGAGGCGGCCGACGAGGTCTTCGCCGGCGGCATACCGCTGCGCATGGCGGGCCTGAACCTCACTCACCAGGCGCTCGCCACCGACGCCGTGCGCGCGCGGATGCGCGCGCTCGGCACGGAGCTCGGGCGCATCGCCGACGAGTGGCTCGACTTCTTCGCCGGCACCTACCGCTCGCGGTTCGGCCTCGACGGACCGCCGGTGCACGACCCGTGCGCGGTCGCGTGGCTCGCCCACCCCGACATCGTCTCCTCGACGCGCGCGTTCGTCGCGATCGAGCGCGACGGGCGCTTCACACGGGGCGCGACCGTGGTGGACCTGCACGACCGGCTCGGGCGGGAGCCCAACGCCGACGTCGGCCTCGAGCTCGACGTCGAGCGGTTCTGGGATCTCGTGATCGGCGCGCTCGGCCCGCAGGAAAAAGGGGTCTGACCCCTTTTTCCGTCAGTCGTCGGCGTCGCGGCCGGCGGGCACGGAGACGCCCGCCCCGTCGGCGCTCGGAGCATCGACGCGGCCGGCGCGCTCGTCGTGCTTCGGGGGCGGCGGGAAGCCCGCCGTCTGGTAGGCCTCGCGCTCGTCGAGCGTCTCCTTCTCGAGCAGGGCGCGGGCGAGGTGCTCGAGCTGCTCCCGGTGCTCGCGCAGCCGTCGGACCGCGCGCGAGTAGCACTCGTCGACGATGCGCCGCACCTCGGCGTCGACGATCTGGCGCGTCTCCTCGGACGGACCGGAGCCGGTCCCGGGGAAGAGCAGGGGGTCGTCGCCCGGTCCGGGCAGGACCGAGACGAGGCCGATCTTGTCGGACATCCCCCACCGGCCCACCATCTGCCGGGCGATCGCCGTCACCTGCTCGAGGTCGGACTCGGCGCCCGTCGTCACGTTGCCGTAGACGATCTCCTCGGACGCGCGGCCGCCGAGCGCCCCGACGATGCGCCCCTTCAGGTACTCGGCGTCGTAGCCGTAGCGGTCGGTCGCAGGGCTCTGGAACGTGACCCCGAGCGCGCGCCCGCGCGGCACGATCGAGATCTTCCGCACCGGGTCGGCGCCCGGCTCGAGCATTCCGAGCAGCGCGTGGCCGGACTCGTGGTAGGCGGTGCGCTCGCGCTCCGCCGCCGACAGCGTGATGCGCCGCTCCGCGCCGAGGACGATGCGCTCGAGCGCGTCGGTGAAGTCGGCGAGGTGCACGCGGTTGTGGCCGCGGCGCGCGGCGGTCAGCGCGGCTTCGTTGACGAGGTTGCGCAGGTCCGCGCCGACCATCCCGGCGCTCGTCCGCGAGATCGACTCGAGGTCGACGTCGTTCGCCAGCGGCACGCCCCGCGTGTGCACCTCGAGGATCTTCCTGCGCCCCGCCGCATCCGGCGGGTTGACCGTCACGCGGCGGTCGAACCGGCCCGGCCGGAGGAGCGCCGGATCGAGGATCTCCGGCCGGTTGGTGGCGGCGAGGACGATCACGCCCTCGGAGCCGGTGAAGCCGTCCATCTCGGTGAGGATCTGGTTCAGCGTCTGCTCGCGCTCGTCGTGGCCCCCGAGGGAGGCGCCGCCGCCGCGCTGGCGGCCGATCGCGTCGAGCTCGTCGATGAAGATGATCGCGGGCGCGGCCTTCTTGGCCTGGTCGAACAGGTCGCGCACGCGGCTCGCGCCGACGCCGACGACCATCTCGATGAACTCGGAGGCGGAGATCGAGAAGAACGGCACGTCGGCCTCGCCTGCGACGGCGCGGGCGAGCAGCGTGTTGCGGGTGCCGGGCGGACCGGAGAGGAGGACGCCCTTGGGGAGGACGCCGCCCAGCTTCAGGTACTTCTCGGGCTGCTTGAGGAAGTCGACGATCTCGACGAGCTCCTCCTCGGCCTCGTCGATACCGGCGACGTCGTCGAACGTCGTGCGCTGCTCGGAGGCCTCGTAGCGCTTCGCGCGCGAGCGGCCGAGGCCGGCGAGGCCGCCGCCGGCGGCGCCCGCGGCGCGGCGAGCGATCAGGAGGAACAGGCCCACGAGGAGCAGCGTCGGCCCGAAGCCGATCAGGAGCGTCGCCAAGAACGATCTCCCCTGGTCGAGCGCATGGGCGTTCACCACGACGTTGTTCTTGATCAGCAGCTGAAGCAGCTGGTTGTCCTGCGAGAACGCCGGCTGGACGGTCTTGAAGTTCTTCGTCGGCGCCTTGTGGCCCGGGACGACGATCGCGCGGCGAAACTCGCCCTGGATCTGGTCGCCGCGCGAGGTCACCGAGGCGACGTTGTTGGCCTGCACCTGCGCGCGGAAGAACGTGTAGGGAACCGTCGGCCGGTTGGTCCCCTGCGAGAACGCCAGCGTGAGCACGAAGTTCAGGGCGAACAGCCCGAGCACGAACCACCAGAAGCGCGACCCGCCGGGCGGCCGCATCCGCCGCCGCGCCGGTGGCTCGTCGTGGCCGGGGGGCGCTCCCTCGACGCGCCACGGATTCGGCCGACGCTCTCCCGGCGGGCTCGGCGCCGAGCGCCTGCGAGTGGGGGTTGGCGACTCGTCGGCCATCAATGCATGGTAGGCGGTCGGAAACGACGCACCATTTCCCCCGGGATCAGGTATAAACCGTCGGGCTGAGCCGCAGACATCTGCGGGCCGGGCCTGGCGCGACCCTTCGGGCAGGGGGACGTGAATGAGTCGACTGGCTGCAACGGACGCAGCAGCGGCCTTGGGCGTAGATCCGGACACCCTCGCCAGGTGGCGAGACCGTTACGGATTCCCACAGCCGTGTAGCGATGAGGACGAGTACGAGACGTCGGTGATCGAGGCGTTGCGAGAAGCCGTCAGAAGTGAGGTGAGCCTGCCGCGCGCGATCGACGTCGCCCGTCGGCGAGCCGAAGCGGTGTAGACGGTCAGGTGGTTGCCACTCGCGCTCGCCGCTCGGCTCGTACCCGGGCGGCGACCGCGCGTGCGCCATCGCGCTCGAGCTCCTCGTACAGCGCCTTGATGCGCTCGAGGATCGTCTCGGCGACGTTCTGCTGCTGCTCGCGCGCGGGGTCGGAGGTCCGCTCGTAGCGAAACGACTCGCCGTAGCGGACGACGACCTGCGGAAACTGCAGCTTCTTCCAGTTGCGCACCTTCGAGGAGCCGTAGATCGCCACGGGGACGATCGGGGCGCCCGTCTCGAGCGCGAGGCGCCCGATGCCGGGCTTGGCCCCCTTCTCGCCGACGATGCCGCTGCGCGAGCGCCCTCCCTCGCAGTACATGACGACGGCGCCGCCCCGCTCGAGGATCCCCTCGGCCGTGATGAACGCCTCCTCGTCGTGGTGGCCGCGCCGCACGGGGAAGACGCCGCCGTGCGTGTAGATCCACTGCATCGGGGGCTTGAAGAGCTGCGACTTCGCCATGAACCGCACGCGGCGGCGGGTGAACGCCCCGGTGAAGAAGTGGTCCATGAACGAGAAATGGTTGGGCGCGAGGATCACCGGACCGGACGACGGCACGTGGTCGCCGCCGATGCTGCGCGCGCGGAACGCGGCCAGCGCGTAGAGCGTGGTGACCACGCGCACGACCTCGTAGACCGCGTCGGGCTCGCGGGTCCGCGACCGCTCGTGGAACCGGTCGAAATGCTCCTTGGGGCGCGGGTCCTTGTAGACCTGCTCCTTGAGACGGGACAGCTCCGCCATGTCAATTGGAGCTTATTGGCGGCGGACCGCGAACGCGATCGTGACGGCCCGCCCTCCGGCCGGGGTCGCGGTGAGGCGGTAGCTGCCGCGCTTCAGCCCGCGCGGATTCCACGTGACCTTCGTCGTCCCCAGCTTCGCGCTGACGGCCTTCGGCGCGCCCGAGACCTTCTTGAGGCGCTTGCCCGCCTTGCGGCGGATCGAGAACGTGACCCGGCCGGCGGCGCCGGTGAGGGTGAACGAGATCGTCGTCCGGTGGCCGTTGCGCACCTTCTTCGGCGAGAGCTGGAGGCCCTTCAGCGCGAGGACGGCGGGGCCGGGAGGCGGAGGCGACGGCGGCGGCAGCGCGGCGGCGGTCACCGCGCCGCTCGTCGCGGCGGCCGCCCCAAACGCATTCGTGACGCTCTGGCGGCAGCTCAGCGCGTGGCCGACGTCGGCGCTGACTACGGCGTACGACGTCGCGGTCGCGCCGGCGAGCGGCGCGCCGTCGCGGAGCCACTGCACGGCGCTCGTCTGCGGGAGGTCCCCGCCGAACGCGCCGGCGGAGCAGGTGATCGTCCGCGTCGCCGTGGCGGTGCCCGCCACGGAAGGCGAGGCGGTCACGGTCGGGGCCTGGCCGTCGAACGCCCCGATGTCGCAGGCCGCACCGCGCGGCAGGCCGCGCTGGTCGGCGGTGAGCGTCGCCCCGAGGGCGTCGAGGCACGACGCTCCAGCCGCCCCGATGGCGGCGCTGCCGGGCAGCAGCGCCATCGTCTTGGTCGGGCCGCCGTTGTCCTGGAGCGGACCGAGGCCCGCGGAAGCGTCATGGAGATCACCCGCGGCCGGGACGGCGATGCACTGGTTGCGGTCCTCGAGGTTGTGCCCGGCGCTGGTCAGCGAGCCCGCGGAGACGATCGAGCAGTTCTCCGACCCGCTGTGCCCCGCGCTGAGCGCCACGATCGAGTCGCGCATCGTCAGCTTGGTCGTCTGCACCGAGAGGCCACCGCCCCGGGAGTCCACGACGATCGCCGTCGCGCCGGTCGGGCCGCTGTGCGCGCCCGCGCCGCCCGCGCCGGCCGCCGCATCGGTCACGCTGTTCCCCGCCACGGTCACCGACGCGAACTGATCCGGAGCTTGCGCCGCGGGCGCGTTCCAGAGCGCCGCCCCGCCGCCGGTGCCACCCCAGCCGACCCCACCGGCGCCTCCGGCCGTGGCAATGCTGGCGCTCTTCGCGGCGCCGCCGGTGCCGCCCGACGATCCCAATGCCGAGTTTCCGGACAGCGTCACGTTGGTGAACTTGACGATGCCGTTGGAGAAGAGGCCGCCGCCGGCCGCGTTCCCGGCCTGACCGCCGGCCCCGCCGGCGCCGCTGGTCGTCCCACCCGTCCCGCCGGTTCCCGCGGCGGTCGGGATCGCCTGGTTGCCCAAGATGACCGTGTCCCGTGCGACGAGGACGGTGGAGAGGCCGAGGTCGATGCCGGCGCCGTAGGCCGATCCGCCGCCGCCGCCGACCCCGCCCACGCCGGCGGTTCCGGCCGGACCGCCGTTTCCGGCGGCGCCGGCGTGCGCGACGTTGCCCGTGACCGCGACGCGAGTCAGCGTCATCGGGCTGCCGCCGCTGATCCCCGCGCCCAACGCGGTGCCGCCCGCGCCTCCCTTGCCGCCGGTCCCCGCGCCGCTGTGCCCGGCCCCTCCCGTGCCGCCGGTCACCGTGTTGCCGGTGATCACGACGTCTGTCAGGGTCAGGGCGCCGTTGCCGTTGAGGCCGCCTCCGTAGGCGCTGCCGCCCGGTTGGCCGTCGGCGCCGACGCTTGCGCCGCCCGGTCCGTTGATGCCGATCATGTGCCCGCCGGTGACCGTGACGCCATGCATCGTCAGGTCGACCCCAACGAAGCTGATGACGCGATCGGGGGCCGTCTGGCGGATGGTGGTGAGGGCCGGGCCGGCCCCGCCCAGCGTGATCGCCTTCGTGAGGCTGAGCTGGCCCTGGGAGAGCGTGTAGACGCCGGCGCCGAGCTGGACGGTGTCACCGGTCTGCGCCGCGGCGACCGCGCCGCGGAGCGAGCAGGCGTTCGCCGGTGCGGGCGGCGCGCAGGTCGTGCCTCCGGCGAGCGGATCGTCGAAGCGGTTCGGGAGGAGCGTCGTGGCCGCGTTCGCGGACACGGCGCCGAGGAGCGAGAAGAGCACGCAGCAGAAGCCGGCCGCGCGCCTGCGGGGGATCGAAGGCATGCGGCGACCCTGGCAGGCCCGGTGGCACTTCGCAGTGCCACCGGGGTGTCGACTCGGTCTCAGGCGATCAGTGCTTCTTCTTGAGGACCTTGGCCTTCGCCGTGGCCTTGGTGGAGGGACCGGTGTTGTGGGTCACGGTCAGCGTGACCTTGTAGGTCTTCGCCTTCTTGTACTTGTGCTTGATCGTGAAGGCGCCGCGCGCGCCGAGCTTCGGCTTCGCGGACTTCCTGTCGCCGAACGTGATCTTCACCGCCTTGATCCCGCTCGGATCGACGACGACGCCGCGAATCACGGTGGTCTTTCCGAGGCGCACGGTCTTGATCTTCCGCAGCGCCACCGCCGGCTTGCCCGTGTCGACGACCTTGACGGCCTTCGTCACGGTCGTGCTGATGCCGAACGAGTCGGTCACCGTCAGCACGATGGCCTGCGCCCCGAGCTTCGTGGGCACGAACGTGGCCGTGGCGCCGGTCGCGCTCGACGGCACGCCGGGCAGCGACCACGAGAACGTGACGCCGCCGCCGTTGGGCGTGCTGCCGGTGCCGGTGAACGTGGCCGACTTACCGCGCTCGAGCTGCGCCGGGCCGGTGATCGCGCCCGTCGGTCGGACGGGCAGCTTCATCGACCACGCGCCGCGGCCGTGCGTGGCCGCGTAGAGCACGTGAGCGTCCTGCGACACGGTCAGCCCGAACACCGAGGCGGTCGGGAGGCCGGTGCCCGCGGAGATCCACTGCGCTCCGCCCGCGGGGAGCTCGGCCACGCCGAAGTCCGTCGCGGCGAACACGTCGCCCGTCGCGCCGTTCTCGGCGATGCCGGTGACCGGCTGGTCGCCCAGGTTCTTCGACAGGTCCGTGAACGTCGCGTGGTGCGACGACGGGTCGTAGCGGACGTCGAACACATGGCCCGGGGTGTCCGGCGTGTACGCGTCGAAGCCCGAGTACGACACCCACGCGTGGTTGGAGTCGTTCGGGTCGACCGCGATGCCGGAGACGAACCGGCCCGGGGTCTTGCTCGAGTCCAGCCGGTAGAACTGCACGTCCTTCGGCCGGTCGGCGTCCGCGTTCTTCGTGATGAAGACGCGGCCCGTCCGCGTCGCCGCCCACAGCGTGCCGGGGTTGCTCTTCGTCCGTTCGACCGCCACCACGAACTGCCCCGTGCGGTCGCCCTTGAAGACGTTCGACGTGAGGTTGTCGCCGATCGGGAACCAGTCGCCGCACGGCTTCGTGCGGAACGGATCGAGGTCGTAGGCGTAGCAGTGGTTCTTGACGAGGTCCTGCTCGTTGCCGCCGTTGTCATCGGTCCGCCACACGCTCTCCATGCCGGTGTAGGCCCGGCCGGCCACCGACGGGTCGGCCGCGAACGGCGTGTAGAACGACCGGTTCTCCGGCGAGACCTGCAGCGGGTCGTAGACGTCCAGCCACTTCGTCGGGTCGTTCCCGTGGAAGTTCACCTCGGGCGTCGCGTCGTAGTAGTTGTGGTAGCTGATCGCGTTCGGGCTGCCCGCGTCGAAGCCGGACTGCCCGCCGTCGCCGCCCACCGACTCGGTCCACGCGGGCGAGCCGGTGTAGTTCCACGTGCCGTTGTCCTGCGTGCCGCCGAGCAGGTCGCCCGTCGGATTCGCCGGGTTGAACGACAGCGACTGGAACTGCAGCGTGCGCAGGCCGTCGTTGAGCGGGGTGACGGCGCTCGGAGTGCCGTTCAGGAGCTCCTTGCACAGGGCGAGGTCGTCCGCGGCCAGCGGGGTCTTGGTGTCGGGCGCCGTCGAGTCGTACACGTACTGGCGGTGATCGCACGAGCCAGACTTGTCCTGCGGCGCGCTCGCGTCGATCCGCGCGATCCCGCCGTCCGAGCCGATGAACGCGACGTTGCCGTTGTTGGCGAAGGCGATCGCGTGCAGGTCGGGGTGGACGCCGGAGATCGGATCCCACGCCTTCGTCGGGTCCCCGAACTGCATGGTCATGTCATGCCAGCTGACGTCGTTGGCAGTCGCCCCGTTCGCATCGGTCGAGCGGATCACCGCACGGCCGTTGGACCGCGGCGGCGCGCCGGTGCCGAACTGGTCGTAGGCCGGGAGCTCGTCGTAGTTCATCGAGCCACCGAGCCAGACGGTGTTGGCGTCCGCGCCCGGCGGGTGGGCGACGAACTCGTCGTAGCCGCACTGCCCGTTCTGGCAGAACCCGGAGGCGGCGAACCCCTTGCTGGTCGGATCCTCGCTCGAGAGCAGCGTCCACCCCGGGTTCAGGGTCGCCGGATCGGTCCCGGCGTTGTCCACGAGCGTGCTCGCGGCCTTCGTGTCGATGCTGTCGACACGCCACACCTGGGGCAGGGGCGTCGTGGCGTCGCCGTCCGTCGCCCAGTCGTCGGACGCGTCCCCGAGGAACACGCGGGTGTGCCCGCCGACGCTGGCGAAGTCGAACTCGGTCCGGTCGCCGGTGCTGTCCCCCTGCGGCTCGTGGGGCTTGGTCGGATCGAACAGGTTCTGGTTCATCGTGTGGAAGACCTGCTCCCACGCCGGCGAGGCGGCCGTCTGGTCGGCGCGCCAGACGCCGTAGCCCACGACCCCCGCGTAGAGCACGTGCGGGGCGTTGGGGTCGAAGAGCAGCTTGTTGATCCCGCCCTGGAACCAGTCGACACCGCTCGAGGAGGCCGCCGGGTTGGGCGGCGTGTGGTTGGAGAGGTCGGCCTCGAGCGTGAAGCTCGTTCCGTTGTCGGTCGACTTGTAGACGCCGAGCGTGGGAGCGTTCGGCGGCGTGAAGCGGCCGCCGTTCACGGCCGCGGAGCCGTGGCGGGCGACGTCGGTGCCGATGTAGATCGTGTGACCCGTGGCGTCGCTCGGGTCGATCGCGATCGCGCCGATCGAGCGGTTCGTCGCCACGGCGTCGCTGCCCGGAACGAGGCTCCAGGACGCGCCGCCGTCGGTCGAGCGGAAGAGGCCAAGCCCGGCCTCGGAGTCTCCGGAGCCGTTGGGCTCACCCGAGCCGGCGTAGAGGACGTCGTGGGCCGCGTCGTAGTAGATCGACCCGAAGGCGTTCGTCGGCAGGCTGGCGGGCGGAGGGGTCCAAGTCGGGTGCGCGGCCAGCGCGTCGTTCGTGCGCCAGATGCCGCCGCCCGCGGCGGCCACCCACATCTTGCAGTTCCCGGCGACGCAGGCGGGGTCGATCGCCAGCGCCGTGACGCGGCCGGACTCCTGCGTGGACGGGCCCGTCAGCGTGGCGGGGTCGAAGAACTGCGAGTCCGGGCCGGCGACGTTCGGCGTGAACGGGCCGAGCTCGTTCCACGGCTGCGTGAACGTCGTGGCGCGCGTGCCCGCGCGGGTGCGCGTGGCGGTGGGCCCGCTCGGGAGGTTCCGGAAGTCCTGCCCGCCCTGGATGGCGAGCTTGTCGTCGACGTAGCTGCGCGGGTAGGCGCGGTTGCCGACCTGCTCGGCCGCGGGTGTGGTCGGGCCGGTCCTCGAGCCCTCCTTGCCCTTGCCGCGCTCGAACTTCGCCTGGCGCGCGTTCTTCGCCTCGTTCGCGCGCTCGTGCTGCGCGTTCGGGACCTCGCCGCCACGCGCCCAGGTCGGCGCGCTCTTGGCGCGCCCGGGGCTCGACCCACTCGACGCCAGGCCGATGGCGCCGCCGGTGACGACCGCCACCGCGACGAGGAGCAGCGCCACGGGGCGCCATGATGGCCAGCGACGTTCCATTCTGTTCTTCCCCTCCTGCGTCAGCAACACGACCGCTCACGACCCCCGTGAGCCGCGCGGCAGTCTAGTGCTCCTGCCCGTGAACGGAAGGGGACGTTGTCTATCCCGTCAGAGGCAAGACCAGCGCGGGCGCCTCGATGGAGTGCTCGGCGCTCGTGGGGATGACCGCGGTGCCGACCGCGAAGAACTCGATCACGTGCGAGCCCCAGCCGTGCGAGCGCTCGACGACGCGCGCGCCGACGATCCCGCCGGCCTGCAGCTCCTGAGCCTCGGACTCCATCCGCCCCATCGCCAGCTCGCGGGCTTCGTACAGCGCCTGCGTGTAGTTCGGCATCTCCTGGTTGCGGCCGATCTGCTTCCACGCCGCGCGCAGGCCCTGGTGGGCCACGTGGTACACGCAGTTGCCCATCGCCATGCCCACCGGCCGGTAGCCCGAGCGCAGGAGGGTGGAGAAGTCCTGACCGGAGAGGTCGGACACGAACGGGCGGCCGTTCGGCGCGCGGTGGAGCTCGCCGCCGCGGTGCTTCACCGCGGTGCCGACCGCGATGAACTCCGCGAGGTCGGCGCCCCACTCGTAGCGGCCGATGTCGAGCCGGAGGCCGACGACGCCGTCGGCGCCGACCTGGTCGGCCTCCTCCTCCATGCGCGTCATCGCCAGCTCGCGCGCGTGATACATCGCCTGCGTGAGGACGGTCATCTCCTGGTTGCGCGACCAGCTCGCCTGCTGGAAGCCGATGTGGTAGATCGACGAGCCGAGGACGAGCCCCAGCGGGTCGAAGCCCGCCTGCTTGACGAGCAGGAGCTCGTTGACCGAGAGGTCTGAGGTGAAGAAGCCGCTGGCGACGGCGGTCTTCATCCGCTCCATGCGCCCCCGGCCGGCCTCCGGCACGCCGGCCAGCGAGCCCGCCTCGTACGCCTCGCCGGCCGCGGGCGGCTCCGCGGGCTCGGGGGGCGTCTCCACCGCCTGCGCCGGGGCCGGCTGCTGCTGGTCGTCGTCGTCGTCGCGAGTGAAGAAGCCCATGGTCTCTCCTAGTTCAGCATTCGTTGCAGGGCCTGCTGGGCGTCGGCCGAGCGCTCGGCCTCGCGCGCCAGCGACTGCGTCAGCTCGTCGATCCACACCGGCACGTCGAGGCGCTCGGTCTTGAGCGCGATGCCGCCCGAGAGCCGGGCCCGCGTCGCCTCCACCCCGCCGCCCTCGGCGCGCAGGCAGAAGCGGTCGCCGTCCACGTCGAGCGCGACCTCGCGCACCAGCTTCTCGCGCGAGAGCAGGCCGCGGCGCGCCCGGGCGACGCGCGTCTGGCGCGGCAGCGCCTCCTCGAAGCGCCGGGCGAGCGCCTCGGCGAACGCGTTCAGATCGGCGGCGTCGGCGCGCAGTGAGGCAGACAGCAGGTCGATGTCGTCCATGCGCTCCGCTCAGCCTAACCGGTGGGCGGAGTCAGCCGCTACGGAGCCTCGCGAGCAGCCCCGCCGCCGTCTGCGGGCCGGTGAGCTGCTCGGAGATCCGGCCCTGGGCGTCGAGGATGAACGTCGTCGGCATGCCGTGGAGGCGGTAGTTGTTGCCGACGTCCCCGTTCGGATCGCGGAGGTTCGGATACGTCCAGCCGCTGCGGGCGACGAAGCTCCGGGCGCCGGCGGCGGCGTCGTTCCAGTCGACGCCGACGAGGCGCACGCCGGCCGGCAGCTCGCGGCTCAGCCTGACGAGCTCCGGCGCCTCCTTGCGGCAGGGGCCGCACCAGCTCGCCCAGAAGTTGACGACGACCCTGTGGCCGCGCAGCGAGGGCAGGGTGACCCGCGGCGGGACGAGGACCTGCGTGGGCAGCGCGGGCGCGCGGCGGCCCGAGGTCGAGCCGGCGCTGCTCAGGCCGAGGACGAGCAGGACCACCAGGCCGGCGGCCGCGAGCGCGGCGATGAGGATGCGGCGCGAGCGCATGGGTCTAGTTCTACCTGGACGCCCCCGCCCGCCCGTTCCTTTCAGGCTTCCTCGCGCGCCCAGCCTCCAGCGCGCTCGAGCGCCCGGTGCCAGTCGGCGAGCAGCGCCTCCCGCTGATCGGCGCTCATCCGCGGCTCGAAGCGCCGCTTCTCCCCCCACGAGCGGGCGACGTCGTCCTGTGTCCAGCGGCCGATCCCCACGCCGGCGAGGCGCGCGGCGCCGAGCGCGGTCGTCTCCGCGACCTCGGGCAGGACCACCGGGATGCCGAGCACATCGGCCTGGAACTGCATCAGCCAGCCGTTGACCGTCGCGCCGCCGTCCGCGCGCAGCTCGGGGAGCGCCTCGCCGCTCGCGGCCTCGATCGCCCGGACCGCGTCGACGGTCTGGTAGGCGATGGCCTCGAGCGTCGCCCGCGCGAGGTGCGCGACGCCCGTTCCGCGGGTGAGCCCGACCAGGGTCCCGCGCGCGTAGGGATCCCAGTGGGGCGAGCCGAGGCCGGTGAGCGCGGGGACGAAGTAGACGCCGTCGTTCGAGTCCAGCGAGCCGGCGAGCCCCTCGGTGTCCGCGGCCGCGTCGATCACGCCGAGTCCGTCGCGCAGCCACTGCACGCCGGCGCCCGTGACGAACACCGCGGCCTCGAGCGCGTAGGCGAGCCGGTCGCCGATCCCCCAGGCGACGGTGGCGAGCAGCCCCGGCACCGGCTCGGGTGGGCGGTAGCCGGTGTTCACGAGGACGAACGAGCCCGTGCCGTACGTGTTCTTGCCGAGGCCCGGGTCGAGGCAGGCCTGGCCGAAGAGCGCCGCCTGCTGGTCGCCGGCGACGCCGGCAACCGGCACCTCGTGGCCGAACAGCGCATCGGCGCGCGTGCGCCCGAGCTCGCCGGCGCTCGGGCGGACCTCGGGCAGCGCGCGCTCGGGCACGCCGAGCAGCTCGCACAGCTCGGGATCCCAGCTCCCGCGTGCAATGTCGAGGAGCAGCGTCCGCGACGCGTTCGACGGGTCGGTCGCGTGCTCGCCCGTGAGCTTGAAGATCACCCAGGAGTCGATCGTGCCGAACACGGCGCGCCCGGACTCCGCCTTCTCGCGCAGGCCCTCGACGTTCCGCAGCAGCCACTCGATCTTCGTGCCCGAGAAGTAGGGATCGAGCACGAGCCCGGTGCGCTCGCGGACGAGGGGGAGGTGCCCGCGGCGGTAGAGCTCCTCGCAGCGCGCCGCTGTGCGGCGGTCCTGCCAGACGATCGCCCGGTGCAGCGGCTCTCCCGTCGCCGGATCCCAGACGCAGACGGTCTCACGCTGGTTGGTGATCCCCACCGCCTCGAGCTCGCCGACCTCGATGCCGGCGTCCTCGAGCGCCTCCCCGGCGACCGCGTGGGTGACGTCCCAGATCTCGGCGGCGTCGTGCTCCACCCAACCGGGGCGCGGGAAGTGCTGCGCGAACTCGCGGTAGGCACGGCCGAGGAGCTCGGCCTCGCCGTCGAACACCAGGCAGGTCGTCCCCGTCGTGCCCTGGTCGATCGCGAGGATCATCGCTCCGGGACGCTACAACGCGTCCCGGAGCGGCGACGTCGGCCGGGGCCGCACCTCCGGTGGAACCCTGTCCCCTGGTTCCACCTTCGGCCCCCTCGACCCCGGCCGATCACGCCGAATCCGGAACTCGGGTCAGGGCCCCGGATCGTGCGACCGGCCGCAAGGGAGGAGAGACGCCCTTGCGAGCGATATCGATGCGGCTGATCGCATGCCAGGAGGCTACGGCGCCCGCAGTGCGCCACGCATCGACCGGCGGTCGGAAGCGGAGCGCGCCGGCTTCGACCGCTCGTCTATCGACGGCTCCAGTAGACGAGCGCGAAGTCGGCGAGCTGGCGGCCCCGGTGGACGAACCCGCGCCAGGTCCGGCCGGTGGCCCGGTGGGCGAGCGGCAGCTCGACCTCGCGCAGGCGGAAGCCGGCCCGCACGGCGTCGATCGTCATCGCCGTCTCCATGCCGAACCGCGGCGCGAACGGCACGACGACCGGCAGGACCTCGCCGCGCAGGGCGCGCTGGCCGGAGATCGGGGCGTTCACGTCGAGGCCGCTCCGCCGGCGGATCGCCCAGCGCGAGAACCCGAGCGCGAGACCGAACCCGCCCCCGACGCGCCGGGCGAACGCCGCGACCGCGACGTCCGCGCGACCCTCGCGCACCTCGGTCACGAGCGCCGGCAGGTGGGCGGCCGTCTCGCCGAGATCGCCGTCGCAGAGGACGACCACCGGGCCGCCCGGCGCGAGCGCGTCGGCCATCACCCGCTCGGCCGCCATCGTCGCGACGCCGCCCTTGCCGATCGTCCGCGGCGCCCGGACGAGCTCGACGCCGTGCTGGAGCGCCACGTGGTCGGTCCCGTCGGTCGACCCGTCGTCGGCGACGATCACCCGGGCGCCGGGGAACGCGGCCGCCAGCGCGTCCAGCGTGGCCGCGAGTCGATCCGCCTCCTGGTAGGCGGTGACGATGACGATCTCCTCCGCGGACATGGGTATCGTGCGCCACTCTCTCAGGTCATCGCGAAGGAGGATCCCCTCTTGCCGGAGGTCGAGGCGCACATCACGGGCACGGTGTGGAAGATCGAAGTCGCGGTCGGCGATCGTGTCGACGAGGGGGACACCGTGGTCATCCTCGAGTCGATGAAGATGGAGATGCCCGTAGAGGCCGAGGACGGCGGGACCGTCAGCAAGATCCTCTGCGAGGAGGGACAGTCCGTCTCCGAGGGGGACGCGCTGGTCGTGCTTGACTAGCGAAGGTCGGCTGCTCGTCGACGAGCCGGCCCCCGGGGTGGCGCGGCTGACGATCTCGAACCCGGCCAAGCGCGGCGCGCTCGACCACGCGATCCTCGACGCGTTCGTGGCGACGCTTCCCACGCTCGACGCCCGCTGCGTGATCGTCACCGGCCAGGACGGGCAGTTCTCCGCCGGCTACGACCTCGGGGGGCTCAGCAAGGAGTCGACGCCCGACGAGGCGGAGGCGCTGGTCGCCCATCCGTTCACCGCGGCGCTCGACGCGCTCGAGGGCTATCCGTACCCGACCGTCGCCGCCCTCACGGGCCACACGATCGGCGGCGGGCTCGAGCTGGCGCTCGCCTGCGACCTGCGCGTCGCCGCCGGGGACATCGCGCTCGGCATGCCGCCGGCCCGGCTCGGCCTCATCTACTCGCACACCGGGCTGCGGAAGTTCCTGCAGACGATCGGGCCCTCCCGCACGCGCGAGCTGTTCCTCACGGCCCGGCGGATCGACGCCCGGACGGCGCTGCGCTGGGGCCTCGTCAACGACGTCGCCGAGGACGCGCCCGAGGTCGCGCTGCAGCTGGCGATCGACATCGCCGCCCTGGCGCCGATGGCGCAGCGGGGCAACAAGCGCGTGATCGCCGCCCTGCTCGAAGCCGACTACGACCTCGACCCCGAGACCGAGCGCGAGCTCATCGAGCTCCGCCGCGCCTGCTTCGCCTCGGAGGACTTCCGCGAGGCCGTGCAGGCGTTCGCCGACAAGCGCGCGCCCGAGTGGCGTGGGCGCTGAGCTGCCGATCGACGTCGAGGACGTCCGCGCCGCGGCGGGTCGCCTGGCGGGCGTCGCGCATCGCACGCCGATCCTGACCTCGCGCACGCTCGACGATCGGGTCGGGGCGCGCGTCTTCCTCAAGGCCGAGTGCTTCCAGCGCGTCGGGGCGTTCAAGTTCCGGGGGGCCTACAACGCGGTCGCCCAGCTGACGGCTGAGGAGCGGGCCCGCGGGGTGGTCGCCGCGTCGTCGGGGAACCACGCGCAGGCGCTGGCGCTCGCGGCCCGCCTCCACGACGCCCCGGCGACGATCCTCATGCCCGAGGACGCGCCGCCGTCGAAGCGCGCGGCGACCGAGGGCTACGGCGCTGAGGTGATCGAGTTCGACCGCTACGCCTCCGATCGCGAGGCGCTGACGGCCGACCTCGTCGCCGCCCGGGGGCTGACGCTCGTCCACGCCTACGACGATCCGCGCGTGATGGCCGGGCAGGGCACCGCGGGGCTGGAGCTCGCCGAGGACGTGCCGGACCTCGACGCGGTCATCGTCCCGGTCGGCGGCGGCGGGCTCATCTCGGGGTGCGCGGTGGCGCTGCGCGCGGCGATCGGAGGCGTGCGCGTGGTCGGCGTCGAGCCGGCGGCGAGCGACGACGTCGCCCGCTCGCTGCGCGCCGGCGACCGCGTACGGGTCGAGGTCGGCAGGACGATCGCCGACGGCCAGCAGCTCCCGACGCCCGGAGCCGTGACGTGGCCGGTGATCGCCGCCCTCGTGGACGACGTGGTCACCGTCGCCGACGACGACATCGTCGCGGCGATGCGCTTCCTCCTCGAGCGCATGAAGGTCGTCGTCGAGCCGAGCGGCGCGACGAGCCTCGCCGCGCTGCTGGCGGGCCGGGTCGCCGTACCGCGCGGCGGCCGGGTCGGCGTCGTCCTCTCGGGAGGGAACGTCGACCCCGGGCGGCTGGCCTCGCTGCTGGGGGGCTGAGAGCTCCAAAACGGCGGCCACCTTCCGGTCGCGAGTGGAGGATCGTGTGCGCTACCAGCACCTTTTCCTCCGCTGCGGCGAGGCTACGCCGAGGGCGGCGGCGCGTCCAACTCGCCCCACAGGTGCACGAGCGCATACGCCCGGTACGGCCGCCAGCGCTCCGCCAGGGCGACGGCGGCGCCCGGGCGGCCGTCGAGGCCGAGGCGTTCGAGCCCGTGGCGGACGCCGAGGTCGGTGGGCAGGAACGCGTCGGGGTCGCGCAGCGCGCGCATCCCGATGTACGAGGCCGTCCACGACCCGATGCCGGGAAGCGCGAGCAGGCGCGCCTCGGCCTCGGCGCGGTCGCCGCGCTCGCCCACGACGTCGGCCGCGAGGCCCTCGCCGGCGCCGGGATC